>NZ_JALDWB010000009.1:0-37617 GCF_023110435.1 Streptococcus oralis | reverse complement strand
CCCCTTGACCAACGGACCTTGAGTTTTTCAACTCTTTCTATTATACCTACTTTTTCCCCTTTGTCAAGAACTTTTTTGGGCTATTTTCATTTTATCTAAAATCACTCAATACCACTCTTAATTCGCCTAGGAGTGCCTTGCGTCCTTTGAAACATTCTCCTCCCATGAGACGATCAAGTTGTTCTTGTTTTTCTTTACTCTGACTTACTCTGTAATTCCTTAGAAGTTCGTGAAAGAGATAATAATCATCCAGTCTCAGCCCTTTTTCTCCTAGGCGATGGCTGATTTCGCTCACCTCCTCATAGGGTTCTTTATCGAATCGTCGCTTGTGACTCTCCTGTTTACGGATGTAGTCTAGGATGCGATTGCGGAATTTGGTTTTAAAGCAAACATATAGTCGGTGACGTTCACCCTCTAGTAACTCTGGATGGTGACTGACCAGTTCATACAGGCACATCATACCCTCCTGGTCCCAGTCCTCTTTCTCCCACAGATGCAGGTGATAATCTTTTCGACACTTATGAACAATCCCCTTGCTTTCTTCGTATAATTCTTTCAGATTCATAGGTCTCTCCTTTCTGCCTTTAGTCTAGCAGAATGCGAGAGCCTATGAGTCTCTTTCCTCTATTCTATACTTATTCCTTCCTCAACGGCATACAAAAAGAGAGGCAGCGCCTCTCCGGGGTTATAATTCTGCAATTTGGTTGAGATTCACTTCTGCAATCGTATCATTACCAAACATAGAAATCATCATCTTCACTTTGTTGTTATCAATTTCAGTAATTTTACCTGTGTAGTCTGCAAAAGCACCATCAATGATACGGACAGTCTGGCCAACTTCAACGTCAATGTCGAACTCTTGAACAGTTTGTCCCATAGAAACCAGAATATCACGGATTTCTTGTTCCAATAGTGGAGTTGGTTTTGATCTGTTCCCGTGTGACCCGACGAATCCTGTTACGTTAGGTGTGTTTCGAACAACGAACCATGCTTCATCTGTCATGACCATTTCTACAAGGACATAACCCGGAAAGCGATTCTCTTCAATTTCTTTTTTCTTTCCATTTTTCTCAACTTGCACGGTTTGTGTTGGAATTTCAACGCGTAGAATATTATCCAACATGTTATACGTTTGCGCACGCTGCAATAGATTTTCTTTTACCTTATTTTCATAGCCAGAATAAGTTTGCAGAACAAACCATCCCTTGTCAAAACTATCCATGATATTTCCTTTCATAATAGAAGAAAGCTAGCAGAAGTTCTCCGCTTTTCTTCTAAAAAATGTTAATAAATCGAATCAAACCTGAAACAATCAACTGGTCAAAAATATAAATGATGACCACAAAGAAGGCTGTGTATTCCATAATAGAGCGAAAATCTCTCCAGCTTTCTTTGCGAGTTGGCCAAGTTGTTTCTTTAAGAAGTTTAAAAATATCCTTAATAAAACCCATCGTTCTCTCCTATCTCGTTTCTCTATGTGTCGTATATTTTCCACAATGTTTACAAAATTTATTTACTTCTAGTCGTGTTGGCTTGGGGTTCCCACTAATTTTGATTGAGTAATTTCTTGAACCGCAAACTGCACAAGCTAGGCTTGCTTTTTTTAGTGCCATAACGCCTCCATCTTATCTATTATAACAAGAAACCTAGGCTTTGACAAGCCTCTTAACGAAAGAGATTGACGATAGAGTCCCATATTGTCTGGGCTTTTTCCTTTATCTTTGCATCCGAAATCGCTCGTCCCGCTTCATCTACAAGATTTTGAGCTCGACTACGAATATCTCCTATCGGATCCTCGGACTGGTTCGTCTCATTTTCAACGACCTGCTTTTTCGTATTTTCTGGCTCAATACCGTTTTGTTTATAGGCATTCTCTACCGTAAAGGTACTACCTGGAGTGTAAGGCAAGATGGTGTTGGCCATGCTTCTAAAGACATGGGCAGCGCCATTAGAGGTCGAACCTGCTAGATAATGATTCTCATCCGTCGTCGGAAAACCGAGCCAGTGGCTAATTACCACATCTGGAGTATAACCAATCACCCACTGGTCACTGGTATATTCCGGGTTGAAAACAGCTTCAGTCGTACCTGTTTTACCAGCCATGACATAATCTGTTGGCGACGAACTAATTCCTGTACCATTGGTAAATGTTCCTAGCATCATGCTGGTCATTTTATCAGCTACAGACTTATCAATCACTCGTTTTTGGGAATTTTTATGACTCTTAATGACCTGACCACTGGCATTTTCGATACGAGTGATGAAATGCGCTTCAGGCATCAGTCCTTCATTAGCAAAGGCTGCATAGGCTTGTGCCATTTGGAGAGGATTCGTCTCTACTCCTCCACCTAGGGCAACTCCAAGAACACGATCAACTTTCTCCATATTCAGACCAAATCTCGTCCCAGCTTCAAAAGCCTTATTGATCCCCAAATCGTTTACAGTCGCAACCGCTGGGAGGTTGAGTGATTCTGCCAAGGCTTGATACATAGGTACTTCAGGAGAAGTCTTAATACCAGCATAGTTGTCTACTCGATAACTGTCATACTGCATGGTGTGGTTGTCCAGTTGCTTGTTCAGAGCCCAGCCAGCTTCCACAGCTGGAGTATAAACGACCAAAGGCTTAATCGTCGAGCCTGGACTACGTTTAGACTGAGTAGCATAGTTAAAATTACGGAATCCTGTTTTGTCATCACCAGCTACGCGACCGACAACTCCACGTACTCCACCCGTTTTAGGCTCTAGAGCAACACTACCTGATTCAGCATGCGTTCCGTCTTCTGCCGTTGGAAATAGCGCAGTGTTTTCGTAAATAACCTGCATGTTGGCTTGGTAGTTCTGATCAAGTTGCGTATAGATTCGATAACCGTTGTTGACAATCTCTTCTTCTGTTAGATTGTACTTAGAGACCGCTTCGTTGACAACTGCATCAAAATAGGATGGGTAACGATAATCAGAAATCTTACCTTCATACTTATCTTGCAATTGAGAAGCCATATCTACTCCAGCTGCTTCAGTTTCTTGATTTTTATCAATATAGCCTGCCGCAACCATATTTTGTAATACAGTATCCCTGCGGTTAGTTGAATCTTCAATGGAATTCAAAGGATTATACAACTCTGGTCCCTTGAGCATCCCAGCTAGAGTTGCCGCTTGATCAAGGGTTAATTCCGCAGCCGATACACCGAAATATTTCTTACTCGCATCCTCTACACCCCAGACGCCATTCCCAAAGTAGGCGTTATTGAGGTACATAGTAAGGATTTGCTCCTTACTGTATTTCTTTGTCAATTCTAGAGCTAGGAAAAACTCCTTAGCCTTCCGTTCAACGGTTTGATCCTGAGACAGATAGGCATTTTTCGCCAACTGTTGGGTGATGGTAGAACCACCTCCAGAACGACCTGCTGTGACAATAGCTAGGAAGAAACGACCGTAATTAATCCCATCATTTTTATAGAAGGAACGGTCCTCTGTCGCGACGACGGCATTCTGCAAGTCTTTACTGATAGCTGTCAACTCAACATAGGTCCCCTTTTGACCGGATAGGGCGCCAGCCTCTTTTTCTTCGCGGTCAAAAATCAGAGTTCGCGTTTTCAAGGCATTTTGCAAGTCATTGACATTGGTAGACTTGGCTATTGCAAATAGGTAGGTTCCTACTAGCAAACCAACACTCAAACCTAGTATAATGACAATCTTTGTTAAATGATAGCGACGCCAGAATTTTCGAATCGGACCCACATGGCCTAATTTTTTTCTATCGCTCCGTGAACGACGCATGCTAGTCGAATCCGACTCAGTTGATTCACTTGTTTCTTTTTTAAAAAGAGAAAGGAACTTCTCAAATAATTTATCTAATTTCATGCGTTTATTTTATCATCTTCACCATAGGAACTCAAGAATTTAGCTATTCCCTATCCAAATAGAGCCTTTTTTGTTACAATATCTGTATGCAATTCACATTTACATTACCCGAATCCTTACCTCAAATGACAGTCAAACAATTTCTAGAGGAACAACTCCTTATCCCTAGAAAAATCCGTCATTTTTTGAGAACAAAGAAGAATATCTTAATTAACCACGAAGAAGTTCACTGGAACGAGATGGTCAAACCAGGTGACATTTGCCAGTTGACTTTCGACGAGGAAGATTATCCCACAAAGGAAATCCTTTTGGGCAACCCAGACCTTGTCCAGGAGATTTACCAAGACCAACATCTCATTATCGTCAACAAACCCGAAGGCATGAAAACACACGGTAATCAACCAGATGAAATTGCCCTACTCAACCATGTCTCTGCCTACGTTAGTCAAACTTGCTATGTTGTTCATCGTCTGGATATGGAAACAAGCGGTTTAGTGCTTTTTGCCAAAAATCCTTTTATCCTTCCTATTCTCAATCGTTTGTTGGAGAAAAAGGAAATCGCTCGTGAGTACTGGGCACTCGTAGAGGGGCAAGTAGGGAATAAAGAACTTATCTTCCGAGATAAAATTGGTCGTGATCGACACGATCGCAGAAAACGGGTAGTGGATCCTAAAAATGGTCAACATGCTGAAACTCATATCAGTCGATTAAAACAATTCCCAAACAAGACTTCTCTGGTTCGTTGCAAACTAAAGACCGGTCGAACCCATCAAATCCGTGTTCACCTTTCTCATCATAAACATTCTATCATAGGCGACCCTCTCTATAACACGACGTCCAATGCAAACAGACTCATGCTTCACGCTTTTCGCCTTTCCTTTACCCACCCACTCACCTTAGAAAAATTGAGTTTCACTGCCTTCTCGGATACTTTTGAAAAAGAATTAAAAAAGAATGGATGACATTATCATCTATTCTTATATATAAAAAAGCAAGGCCAAAAAGCCTTGCTTTTTTATCGACTCAAGAATTATTTAGCGATTTTTGCAAAGTATTCAAGAGTACGAACAAGTTGTGAAGTGTAAGACATTTCGTTGTCATACCATGAAACAACTTTAACCAATTGTTTACCGTCAACGTCAAGAACTTTAGTTTGAGTTGCGTCAAACAATGAACCGAATGACATACCTACGATATCAGAAGATACGATTGGATCTTCAGTGTAACCGTATGATTCGTTAGAAGCTGCTTTCATAGCTGCGTTTACTTCATCAACAGTAACGTTCTTATCAAGAACTGCTACCAATTCAGTTACAGAACCTGTTGGAACAGGAACACGTTGAGCAGCTCCGTCCAATTTACCGTTCAATTCAGGGATAACCAAACCGATTGCTTTAGCAGCACCAGTTGAGTTAGGAACGATGTTAGCTGCAGCAGCACGAGCACGGCGAAGGTCACCTTTACGGTGTGGTCCATCAAGAACCATTTGGTCACCAGTGTAACCGTGGATAGTAGTCATCAAACCTTCAACGATACCGAAGTTGTCATGAAGAGCTTTAGCCATTGGAGCCAAACAGTTTGTAGTACATGAAGCACCTGAGATAACTGTTTCAGTACCATCAAGAATGTCATGGTTAGTGTTAAATACAACTGTTTTAACATCCGATCCACCAGGAGCAGTGATAACAACTTTCTTAGCACCACCAGCGTGCAAGTGTTTTTCAGCAGCTGCTTTAGTAGCAAAGAAACCAGTTGCTTCAAGAACGATTTCTACACCGTCGTTAGCCCAGTCGATTTGTTCTGGATCACGTTCAGCAGAAACTTTAACGAATTTACCGTTAACTTCAAATCCGCCTTCTTTAACTTCTACAGTACCGTCGAAACGACCTTGAGTTGTATCGTATTTCAACAAGTGTGCAAGCATCACTGGATCTGTAAGGTCGTTGATGCGAGTAACTTCAACACCTTCTACGTTTTGGATACGGCGGAAAGCAAGACGACCGATACGTCCGAAACCGTTAATACCAACTTTAACTACCATTAGTGATTTCCTCCTTATGAAAATCCTGAAAATTTTATTGTGAAAAGAGTAACTTGAATCACTACAAATCACCTTTCAACACTATTATTATATAACTATTTAAGTAGAATTGCAAGTACGGGCGTTGTTTTTCTCTCTTGCTTTTCTACTTTTCGATCCCCTTCATTCACCTAAGCTTTTATTTCTAGGATCTTCTATCCTATCCGCATAATCTTCTCTTCTCATAGTTCAACTCTAACTTCAGAAATAGGACTATGAAAAGAGGCAGGATAACTCCTGCCTCTAGGCTGATAAACGATTATTTACGACGTCCTGGACGTTCTGCATAGCCATAGTAAGCATCTGCCATGATTTCTTCCATGTCGGCTACCATTGGCAAGCGAGGGTTAGCAGGTGAACATTGATCTTCATAAGCAAGTAAGGCAATTTCATGCAAGCTGTCTTTCCAAGCTTTTTCATCAATTCCTTGATCCTTGAAGTTCATCTTGATACCTACTGCAACACCAAGTTCGTAAACAGCTTTAGCGTATGCTTCAACTGCTTCTTCTGGAGTTGAATGAGGCAAACCAAGCATTTTCGCGATGTCTTGGAATTTCTCATCAGCTTTCCAGTAGTTGTATTTAGGCCATGTAGTCGTCTTAGATGGACGAGTACCATTGTAACGGATAACGTATGGAAGCAAGATTGCGTTTGTACGTCCGTGAACAGTATGGTGAACCGCACCGATCTTGTGGGCCATTGAGTGGCTCATACCAAGGAAGGCATTGGCAAAGGCCATACCAGCCATTGTAGATGCATTGTGCATTTTTTCGCGAGCTTCTGGGTCAGCTGTCTTAACAGATTTTTCCAACCATTCAAAGACAAGTTTAATTGTTTGAAGCGCAATACCGTCTGTGTAGTCGTTAGCGAAGTTTGAAGTGTAGGCTTCAGTAGCGTGTGTCAAGACGTCCATACCTGTATCAGCAGCGATAAAGTCTGGAACTGATTCAACCAAAGCAGGGTCAACAATGGCAATAGTTGGTGTCAATGAGTAGTCAGCCAATGGGTATTTACGGTTGTTTTTCTTATCAGAGATAACGGCAAATGGTGTTACTTCTGAACCTGTACCAGAAGTGGTTGGGATACCGATGTACTTCGCTTTCTTACCAAGTGATGGGAAGCGGAAGGCACGTTTACGGATATCCATGAATTTTTGAACCAAGTCACGGAAGTCGATTTCTGGTTGTTCGTAGAAGAGCCACATTACTTTCGCTGCATCCATTGGAGAACCACCACCAAGAGCGATGATTGTATCTGGTTCAAATGCTTTCATCACTTCAGCACCACGTTCTACAGTTGTGATATCTGGATCTGGTTCAACATCTGAGAAGACTTGGATAGTCACACGGTTGTTACGTGCGTTCAATTGGTCGATAACACGTTGAACAAAGCCAAGTTTTTCGATCGATTTGTCAGTAACAATCATAACGCGTTCAATATCTTCACATGTTTGAAGGTATTGGATAGAATTGCGTTCGAAGTAAATTTTTGAAGGAACTTTAAACCATTGCATATTATTTCTACGTTTCCCTACTTTCTTGATGTTTAGAAGGTTGATCGCACTCACGTTATCACCGACTGAGTTGTGTCCATATGAACCACATCCAAGTGTCAATGATGGAATGAAGGCATTGTATACGTCACCGATACCACCGAAAGTAGATGGAGAGTTCCAGATAATACGCATAGCTTTGATTTCTGTACCAAAGCGTTTAGCAAGAGCTTCGTCTTTTGTGTGGATAGCCGCTGAGTGACCAAGTCCGTTAAACTCAACCATTTGGCGAGCTTTTTTAAGACCGTCTTCTGTATCTTCAGCTTTTAGGACAGCGATGACTGGTGACAATTTTTCACGAGTCAATGGTTCTTTTGGTCCTACTTCTGCACATTCTGCAGCCAAGATGTTTGTTCCTTCTGGAACGCTGAATCCTGCTTGTTCTGCAATCCATGCCGCTGGTTTACCAACGATGTTTGCATTTAGTTTAGCACCTGCACAGTTTTTGCTGTTAGCTTTCACACCGAAACAGAATTCTTCAAGAAGGGCTTTTTCTTTTTTGTTTACAAAGTAAGTGTGGTATGATTTGAATTCTTCTACAAATTCGTCATACACTTCTTTATCAATGATAACAGCTTGTTCTGATGCACAGACCATACCATTATCAAATGATTTAGACATAACGATGTCGTGAGCAGCTTGACGGAGGTCGGCAGATTTTTCTACATAAGCAGGAACGTTTCCAGCACCTACCCCAAGAGCTGGTTTCCCACATGAGTAAGCAGCCTTAACCATGGCATTACCACCAGTTGCAAGGATAGTCGCAACACCTTCGTGGTTCATAAGCGCTCCAGTTGCTTCCATAGATGGTTCTGTAATCCATTGAACACAGTTTTCAGGTGCTCCAGCCGCGATAGCTGCATCACGAACGATTTGTGCTGCGTGAGCAGAAGATTCTTGAGCTGATGGGTGGAAGGCGAAAACGATTGGATTACGTGTTTTCAAAGCAATCAATGATTTGAAAATAGCTGTTGATGTTGGGTTTGTTGTTGGAGTGACACCACAGACTACTCCGACAGGCTCTGCAATTTTAGTCAAGCCAGTAACAGGGTCATCTTCAATAACACCGACAGTTTTAACACCACGCATGTTATTGACAACGTGTTCACAGGCAAAAAGGTTTTTTGTTGCCTTATCTTCAAATACTCCACGACCAGTTTCTTCAACCGCATGTTGTGCAAGGATACCATGTGCATCAAGAGCTGCAACCGAAGCTTTTGCCACGATATAGTCAACTTGTTCTTGGTTCAACTTGCGCATTTCATCAAGCGCAACCAAGGCTTTTTTCACTAACCCGTCGACATGCTTTTCAGCAGCGAGTTGTTTTTCCTCAGGTGTTAACGTTTTTTTATCAGCCATATTGTCCTCCATAGACTTCAAGGATTTAATCCTTTGTTAATTTTTTCACAAGTTTATTATAACTCTTTTTCAAGACTTTGTAAACCGTTTCATAAGCATTTCACAAAGAAATTTTATGAGATTGTGATTTTTTTCTCAATATGGCTACGCAATAGAGTTTTGCTTGGATGATTGTGAAATTGTGATAAAAAATTTTTTATTTCACAAAGTTTTTTCTCGTTGATAATCAGACATCGACTCCACTTCTAGAAAGCGTTTTTTTTTCGTTTTTGACAATAGCCCCCTGATTAGGAGGCTATTATTTTTGTTGAAAGACACCTTGTTTAAAGCTGCCTTCATAGACAACTTCTTGCTCTGTAGTCAACTTCCCTTGACCTTCAGCCTGGCCATTTACAAAATCACCTTCATATTTCCAGCCAGATTTGGACTGGAAGGTTCCTTTACCATTGAAGGCCCCATTGTTGAACTCACCTGTGTATTGGTCCCCATTTTCAAAGGTCATGGTTCCTTGACCATTCATTTTCCCTCGTACCAAGGTACCATCATAAACAAGCGCACCACCATCAAGTGTCAGAACACCCTGTTTAGGTGTGTTTAGTAGAAAAACCGAGATGGCACAGATAGCGATTAGAAGGACTGTTGCAATCTCTATACGTGGGCGAGTTAGATAAACTCGATATTTTTCGAAGATTTCTTTAAGCTTTTCCATTGTCACTCTCATTTTCTAAACGATCTAGCCAGCTTTGGCATCCATTTGTGATACGCGCATAGGTTTCCTCAAAATCTCCTGTATACCAAGGATCTGGAACACTTTCAGATGCAAAAGAGTAGATTTTGTGCTGTAGTTCCTGAGGACACATTTGACGCAGATCTGAAACGTTTGAGGCATCCATACCGATAATGTAATCAAACGACTCAAAGTCTTCTCTGCCAATCTGAAGCGATGTTTTGTCTTTGTCATAAGGAATCTGATACCGCTGGAAAATCCCTTGCGTTCCCTTATGAATCGGATTGCCATGTTCCCATGATGATGTTGCTCGACTCTCAACTTGGTAATCACTCGTCATGGATTTCATCACAAACTCTGCCATGGGGCTGCGGCAAATATTTCCTAGGCAAACAAATACTATTTTTTTCATCCCTTTTCCTCTCATCTCATAGAAAAACGGGAGTGATAGATCCCGTTTTATTCTTCAATTGCTCCGCTTTCGTCGATAACTGCTCCTTCTGGTGTCACAGCCTCTTTGAGTGGCAACACTGTCTTGATTGCAGTCAATTCGAAAGTCAAATAAACGCCATCTACATCCAGTACGATTGTTTTCTTCTCAGTATCTACTTCATCAACTGTTCCGTAAAGTCCGCCGATTGTAATGACTTCATAGCCTTTTTGAAGCTTGTTCAAGCTTTCCATACGCTTTTGTGCTTGTTTCTTTTGAGAACGTTGCATAAAGAACATCAAGGCCATCATCCCTACAAGCATGATTAAGAAAGTAATATTTGGATCCATTGTTTTCTCCTTTGTATTTTACATAGAACTACTATATCAAATTTCAACTACTTTTACAAGGTTGTGCCTTGTTTTATGGCAATAAAAAAATCAGAGTTTTCACTCTGATTTCTGCGATTATTTCAAGTTTTGAACGACTTTGACTAGATTTTCCACAGTAAATCCATACTCTGCCAATACTTTTGGTGCTGGGGCAGATGCTCCAAAGGAATCAATACCAAGAACTGCACCATCTAAACCGACATATTTGTACCAGTTTTGAGTTGCGCCCATTTCGACTGCAACACGACGGCGGACTGCATTTGGAAGGATTTCTTCCTTGTATGCTGCGTCTTGTGCGTCAAAGACATCTGTAGATGGCATGCTGACTACGCGGACTTTTGCGCCTTGACTAGCTAATTCTTTAGCTGCTGCTACTGCTAGGTTAACTTCTGAACCTGTTGCGATCAAGATGGTATCAAAGTCTGCTGCGCTTTCATAGACAACATAGGCACCTTTTGCAACCTTATCAAAGTCTGTTCCTTCTTCGACAGTCAAGTTTTGACGTGTCAAAACAAGGGCAGTTGGTGTTTTCTCACTTGTCACTGCAAGGTACCAAGCCGCTTGAGTTTCACGCGCATCTGCTGGGCGGAAAACATTGAGATTTGGCATAGCACGAAGACCTGCTAGGTGTTCAACTGGTTCGTGAGTTGGCCCATCTTCACCAACCGCAATAGAGTCATGAGTGAAGACATAAGTCACAGGAAGTCCTTGTAAGGCTGACAAACGGACCGCTGCTTTCACATAGTCAGAGAAGACAAAGAAAGTACCTCCATAAACACGAAGTCCACCGTGAAGAGCCATCCCGTTCAAGATCGTTCCCATTGCAAATTCACGAACGCCAAACTGAATGTTGCGATTCAAGCGATTGGCATCGTCTTGAAGTCCATCCGTTTTGATGTAAGTCATGTTTGAGTGAGCTAGGTCAGCTGAACCGCCTAGGAAGGTTGGCAACTTAGCCGCCACAACATTCAAGGCATCTTGGCTTGAATTACGAGTTGCTTGAGAGAAGCCGTTTTCTAGAGCTGGGAAGTCTTCTGGAGTTACCTCAACTGGGTCGCGTCCGTCTATGATAGCTTCGACTTCTGCTGCAAGTTCGGGATAAGCTTCTTTATAATCAGCAACTAGTTTTGTCCAAGCTTGATAAGCTGATGCGCCACGATCTGCAACATTTTCTTTGAAATCAGCATAAACTTGCTCTGGGATTTCAAATGGTTCATAATCCCAACCGAGGGTTTGGCGAGTTGCTGCAGTTTCATCTGCTCCAAGAGGGGCACCGTGTACCGCATTAGTTCCTTGTTTGTTTGGAGAACCGTATCCAATCACAGTCTTCACTTCAATCAAAGATGGTTTTCCTGAAGCTTTGGCTGCTTCGATAGCGGCATGGATTGCTTCCAAGTCTGTTCCATCTTCAACCAAGGCTGTATGCCAACCGTAGGCGTTGTAACGGTCACGAACACTTTCTGTAAAGGAATCCTTTGTTTCACCATCCAAGTTGATGTCATTTGAATCATAAAGGACAACCAACTTATCTAGTTTTTGCAATCCTGCGTATGAAGCCGCCTCGCTTGAGACACCTTCCATCAAGTCACCATCTCCACAGATAACGTAAGTATAGTGGTCAAAGATATTGTAGCCTTCGCGATTGTATTTTGCTGCTAGGAAACGTTCTGCTTGGGCAAAACCTGTGGCAGTAGAAATCCCTTGTCCTAGAGGACCAGTTGTAGCGTCAACCCCTGCTGTATGCCCAAATTCTGGGTGACCTGGCGTTTTGGAACCCCATTGACGGAAGTTCTTGACCTCATCCATGCTAACATCTTCAAAACCAGAAAGGTGAAGAAGGGCATAAAGAAGCATAGAGCCATGACCTGCTGAAAGAATAAAGCGGTCGCGGTTGATCCAGTTTGGTTGAGCTGGATTGATACGAAGTTGCTTTGTAAAGAGGCTATAGGCCATTGGAGCAGCCCCCATAACCACCCCTGGGTGACCTGAGTTTGCTTTGTTGATGGCGTCAATACCTAGAAAACGAATTGCATTAACAGATAGATTTGACATAGAATTTCCTTTCTCTTTGAGGTGATCAATAGACCACACATCCTATTTTACTATTATATGAAAAAATGCATAGAATAGCAATCAAACAATTTGCGTTCATCTGACACATTTGATTTGCCTATCCCCTCGTCACCTCATAGTAAGGAAGTAGGCGCTCATAAGCATCTTCTAACTTTTCTAAAATCGCTTCTAATGTTTGATTTTCAATAAAAGAAACATCCGACTTTACCAAAACTTTACGGATTTCCTGACATTGCACCTTCTCGCGTAAAGTACGACGATTCTCCTCAGTAGTCTCCATCTTATGACTTTCTCCATTTGAGTAGACTAAGTAATAAACACCTTCTACTGGTGGAATATCTAAAATCTTGGCTTGTTTGCTCAGCGTCTGCTCATCTTTCTTTCGCTCGATGAAACTAACTTCTAAGGAAATCCCAAAATTTGAGGGTTCCCCATACAAACGGAGCGCCAACATGGGTTCTGTTACCTCCCCCTCTCTCTGTAGATAGGCCCAGAAATGGGGTCGCAAACGCTGCGCTTGATTCATCCACTGACTGGTCTGTTGAAGTCGCCATTCTGGATGCTTTTCTTGGAAGGTCTTGGCTAGATTTGTAAAAGCCTTACGAGCCTCCTGGCCTTTGTGGCGCAATTCCAGCATCTTCTCTCGCTCATCTCCAGCCTTATCTGGATTACGGTACTGGATTCCCACGTAAGATAGGTAGTTTTTGATGGTTTCCATCATCTGTCTCTTCTCCTTTTTTCTAACAAAAAATCAGGTCAAGCCTGATTTTGTTTATTCTGTATCTACAACAACATAGCGATTTGGCTCATCGCCCTCAGAGTAACTCGTCACGCCATCCATGCGTGAAATAATGCGATGGATAATCTTGCGTTCGCTATTTGACATTGGATCTGTTTGTTGACTTCGACCTTCTTCTAGAACACGAGTCGCCAATTTTTGAGCGTAGGTTTGCAAGACTTCTGCACGGTGCTCCACATAGTCATTGACATTGATCGTGATGTAGAAAGTTCTTGAATAGCGATTGTAGAGGTAGTTTTGCGCCAAAAGCTGAAGTGCTTTCAATACTTTGCCGTGATAGCCAATAATGCGACCAGGCTCATTGGTATCGATTTGAAGATTAATCGTGCGACGATTGTAGTCGCTTGAAATTGTACCTTCAACATCCATATCGTCCACAATGGTTTGAACATAGTTAGCCACTTCAGCTGCTACTTGTTCGATGTCATAACTCGGCTCCACCTTCAAACCCAGATCTTCCAAAGACTGGCTTTCTACCGATTCTGACATAGATACAAATCCTTCACACTCTGCTGGGTCTTCCACTCCAGCATCTCCTGTCTGCAATTCATTTAAAATCGCGATGTGACCTGTTTCTTCTAAGATCGTGCTAGCATGTTTCTCATTTTTCAAGATTTCAGCCTTGATTTCATCAGAAACACCCTGACCTTCCTCTTCTATTTTTTTAATCGCCTCAACAACATGACCAAGATCAACTGTCGCCTCTGTTACTGTCTTAACAGGTTCGTTTTGTTCATTGATTTCTTTCGGAACACCTTTTACAGCTTGTTGATTGGCCTTAATCACAGTCGTCTCACTAATCGCCTCAATATCAACTTGAGCTGGTTTTTTCCCAAATAAGCCTAAAAAACCTTTCTTCTCTTTGGACACGACCTTGATGTGAGTCTTCATTCTCGGAATACCTAACTCTTTCAATCCTTTCTGGATTGCTTCTTCAACAGTTGAACCTGTAAATAATACCATTATCAGATTCCTCCTTATTATTTCGTTTTCTGAGCCTTTTTCTTGGCTTTTCTTTTTCTATTTTCCAAATCTTTTTTAGCTTGTACTTCCGCCTCACGCGCTGCAATAATCTTAAAAGGATTATTTAAGAAGTAGGTTTGCAAAACTTGATAAGCATTGGATACTGCCCAGTACAAGGCTACGCCACTAGGTGAAGAGATGGCAAAGATAAAGATCAGTACAGGCATCCCGTACATCATCCCTGTCATAGCTCCACTTCTTTCAGGTAAAGCCTTATTCGATAACCAACTACTTAAGAAGGTAAAGACTGCCGCCAAAATCGGAAGGATAAAGCTTGTGTCTACTCCCCCAAGGTTCACCCACAAAAAATGCCCTGTTTTCAAAAAGTCTACTCGAGTCAAGGCTTGGAAGAGAGCCAAGAGAACCGGCATTTGAATCAAAATCGGCCAGAGAGAAGAAGAGTGTTTGACCCCTAATTCTTTATAGACCTTCCGCATCTCCTGATCCAGCTTGGTTCTACTTTCCATATCACGACCTGGATATTGTTCTTGCAGAGCCTTGATGCGTGGTTGAGCCTCTTGCATTTTTCTAGAGGCCACCATCTGAGTCTGAAAGACTGGCAATAGAATCGTACGAATCAGGATCGTAAAGAGGATAATCCCCACTCCGATACTAATGTCAAAGGACAAAAAGCGGATGATTTCAGCAAAAAAATAGACAAATTTACTCCATATATCTGTAGAATCTGCTGCAACATCGCTCGTCCCACAGGCTGTCATGACAAATAAGGACAAGCCCAGCAAACTAATCAACTGTAGTTTCTTTTTCACTCCTAATTCCTTCCCGGTAAATCTTTGATAACTTTAATACGTGGAGTAGATTTTTCTCCATTTCTGCATAATCCAAGCCTTCAACCCCTTTTCGAGCAATCACGACAAAATCAACGTTATCAGCTAACTGCTCCCTTACACTTAGCAAAATGTGTCGAATCCGTCTTTTAATTTGATTTCTAGTGACTGCATTCCCTAATTTCTTACTGACGGACAGCCCTACTCGAAAATGACTTTTCTGATTTTCCAATTGGTAGACAACAAATTTACGATTAGCAAAACTTGTTCCATCCGTGAAAATAGCCTTAAAATCTTTCTCTCTTTTTACACGAAAGCTTTTCTTCAAAACTCAACTCCATCTATTAAATTACTTCTATTATACCATAAATTTCAAAAAAGCCAATAATGACAAGGTTTTAGACTGTTTTAACAACAAAAAGTTGGGAAAATTTATCTCCCAACTCCTTTTTATTGTATCTTACCTTGTAATTTTATTCAGTTCATCTTACTTTTTCAAGCGTTCAACGTCACGAGCGATGACCAATTCTTCATCAGTTGGGATAACCAAGACACGAACTTTAGCCGCATCAGTTGAAATATCTCCTGTAGCGCCAAAGACATTCTTTTCAGGATCCACATCACAGCCAAACCAAGAAATGCCTTCAATAACCATCTGACGAATCGTTACAGAATTTTCTCCAATTCCAGCTGTAAAGATAATGGCATCTGCACCGTTCAAAACTGCCAAATACTGACCAATGTATTTTTGGATACGATCCACAAAAATCTCATTTGCCAGCTGCGCTTTCTCGTCACCTGTACGCATAGCTTCGTGAATATCACGCATATCGCTTGATCTCTCAGAAACACCCAAAAGTCCTGACTCACGATTGAGAATTCGACTGATATCCTCTGGTGTATTAAAGTCATCTGTATGTTGCATTAAATAGGGAATAATTGCCGGATCAATATCACCTGTACGAGTCCCCATCATAATACCACCAAGTGGAGTGAATCCCATGGATGTATCAACAGACTGACCGCCTTTGACAGCTGTAATAGAAGCACCATTACCAATATGGCAGGTAATCAATTTCAACTCTTCTAGGGGGCGACCTAAAATTTTAGCTGCTTCTCCTGCTACAAACTGATGACTTGTCCCGTGGGCTCCATACTTACGAACTTTATTTTCAGTATAGTATTTGTTTGGAAGAGGGTAACGATAGGCTTTCTCTGGCATTGTTGTATGGAATGATGTATCAAAAACAACAACGCTGGTAATATCTGGAAGCAATTCCTTAAATGCGCGAATTCCTGCTGCGTTGGCTGGGTTGTGAAGAGGAGCTAAAAGTCCCAACTCTTCAACCTTTTCCAAAACATCACCCTCTACCAAGGTTGACTCTTTGAAATATTCACCACCAGCCACAACACGGTGCCCAACACCAGTTATTTCATCATAACCTTTGATGATGTCAAAACGAATCAGATCATCTAATAAAATTTTAACAGCTTGTGTGTGATCTTCAATATCAAGAATTTGTTGTTCAGAACGGCCGTCGAATTTTACAGTTGAGATAGAGTCCTTCAAGCCAATACGTTCAATCAAGCCTTTCGCTAATACTATTTCTTCTGGCATTTGGTAAAGTTGCCATTTCAAACTCGAGCTTCCTGCATTGATTGCAATTGTTTTTGTCATAACATGATACCTCTTTTAAGCGTTTTCAACTATTATAACAAAATTTACCTTATATTTCAGTACCTTTGCTCCATTTTTGAAAATTTTCTTTGAATTTCATTAATGCAGCTGGATCTTGCAGACTGGTCAAAGGATAGACAAATGGTTCTATTCCCTTGTCTCTTTTCTTCTGTAAGACAAAAATACTTTTAGCTTGGCTTGCAGTTGAGAAAATATCCTCTGGCAAAGCGATGATAGCAGCCAGACTCACTTCGTCTTTGAGCCAACCTTTTAACAAATCACTTTGAGGACTGGTCAACAAGTCGCTCGGAGCTAGAAAAATAGCATAGCCATCTGACTTGAGGTACTTGAGGCCTTGCTCCATCAGCAAATGATGGGCATAGGTATGTTCTTGGCTAGAAGCCACTTGATAGCGTGAAGCGATGGCATTGTCTGGGTAATAGCCAACAGGCAAGTCACTGATGACCACATCGCTTTCTTTGAGCATTTGCGGACGAACGGCATCACCCTGAACAAAACCAGCCTGCAAACCAATCACATCTGCCATGCTAGCCGCCAAATCAATCAGCAAATCATCCACTTCGACTCCCAAGTAATCTACTTTTTTAGCAAGAGATATCAAGAAAGTAGCACCCAGAATTCCCATTCCAGAACCTATTTCGAGGATGCTAATTTCCTCTTGTTCAAACAACTCTTCCACAACAAGTACCAAGAGGAGGGCAATGGCATCTGGCGTAAACTGGTGATTGGCCTGTAAAGGCTCCGTTTGTCCTGCCTTCATCAAGAGAAACTGGTAGGTCTTGAGCCACTCTTCCTTGCGAAGCGCTAAGCGCTTAAGGGCTTGATTGTTCTCCTTGACCTGCTCTAGCTCGGTCTCGCCATCCAGATAAATGCTGTTTTGCTCTACCAAGGCGTCATAAAAGTTGGTCGCCAAATCACTTTGGATGACTTGGATATTCTCTAGTAAATACGTATAAGCTTGTTCAATTTTTTCAAAATCCATATTCCTATCTTATCAAATTTCCCTCCTTTTTTCCATCTGAAGAGAAAAAATCACTGCTTTAGTCAGCAAGTGATTTTTGGGCTACAGTTAAAAAGAGCTCTGCGTAATTTCCTAGGAAAAGACCTTCAGCACTGTAAAGGATCTGACTGTCAATGCTCGAAAAACCAAACTGGGCTAGCTTGTTTTCCAGTGCAGCCAATTCAAAGCCGTGGTGGTTGGTATCTGTCTTGACAAAATCAGCAATGAGGACCTGTCCATTCTCCCTAAGGTGATGGTGGAACATGGCAAGAGTCGCATCTAGATCAGATATATGATGAAGAACCCGACTGACAACAATCAGGTCAAATTGTTGCTCCAAAGGATTCACCAGTAAATCCTGTTCCAAAAACTGGATATTCTTGATGTCTTGTTGCTCTGCTTTCAAACGGGCTTGCTCCAGCATTTTCTCCGAGATATCCACAAGGGTAACAGACTTGGCCTGCTTGGCCAGGGGCAAGGCTAATAGACCCGTCCCACCACCAAAGTCCAATATTTCCTTGTCTGATAGAAGAGCAATCTGTTTTTCAACTGCCTGACAAACCAAGTTTGCAAGAAAGATATTTTTGGGCGAATCAAAGGTTTCTGCTTTGTGATTAAAATCGTGTTTCATGCTTTTAGTTTAACACAAAGAAGTTGAATTGCCTAGGAATTGGCTTTCTTATCTGCCTTATTTTCTGTTTTTGTCTGATTTGGTTCTTGACTTGAATCAGTCGCTACCTGTTGCTTTTTATCCGTTTTCTTTTCCTTGGGTTTCATCGAAGGAAAGAGAAATTCATAGTTGCCCTTATTCATACGAATACTTGTTGCAAAACCTGTTTTCGTATTGTGATACGTGACTTTTCCTAAGTTAAAGACTCGTTCACCACTTTCTTGCTCAACCTTATCTTTACTTCGCTTGGCCATAGCAAAAGCGACCAACTTTTCTTTATTTAAGGCAAAGTCTTTGTGATGGGCAACTTGTCGATTCAAATAAAACTGTAGCAATAGACTAAAGATGGCTGCCATAGTAACTGCATATAAGAGAACACCTGCCTTAACTTTTTGATTTTTCCACACGATAGATGAATTCCCTTTCTAAGCCTTTTTGAAATTGGAAGCGAAAGAGAACCAATTGATTTTCCTCTGTAATTTGAGCTGATTTGAGGCCATAAACCATTGGCTGGTAACCTCGTCCACTGCTATCAGTTTTCCGAAAATCATCCGATTTGGACTTACCCATAGCGATATCCTTGCCATCTTGCTTCACATAGAGGCGATTGCCCTCCACCTTTTCAAACTGCGAACGCTCTAACTCCGCCTCCAGCTGATCCACAAACAAGAGCCACTCCTTTTGCTCGCTCTGCTGCTGGTAACGAACTTCTGAAATAAGGAGCTGGCTCATGGCTTGAAAGAGGAGCAAGCTTCCACTGATGACGATAAGGGCAATCAGAGATTCTAGAAGAGTGAACGCCTTAACCTTACTGCTCTTTAAGGTCGAGCAACTTCTCTGAACCATGGTAGACCTCCAATCCCTTTTCACTAGCAAACACCTGAATCTCCACTCCGTTTATGTTTACCTGATTTTGACCTGTTTGCAGAGCCATCTTAGCCACACGTAAGACTTCCTCCTTTTGCAATATTTCTGCCTCTTCTTGTCTATTTTTCTGAATTTGTCCCAAGAGGAGGGTTGCAATACTGGCAAATATGGCTAGCGCTACTACCGCTTCCAGTAAAATCACTGCCCTAATTTTTAGTTTCCTTAATGCGTTTAATTTTCCCATTTCCTAGATATAATTGATAGCGAATCGCTCCTTTACTGGTCTGAAATTCAACCTTAGCCAGGGACGAATTGCCCCCAGCTCGGTCAAAGTGAATCGTCTGTCCTGATGGTGCTTGAATCCCTTTAGGAACGGTCAATGTTTGACTGCCATTACTAATCGTCTGCCCATCTAAGTTTAGATTGGTCTTTTGCTGACTGGCTAGACTGCGTTTTTGAGTTTCCCGATAGAGTTCTTCAAACTCCATAAAGAAAATCTGCTCCTCTACCGCCGCAAAAGTGGACTGGACAGAACCAGACAAGCCCAAGGCAAGGATACTCACAAGTCCCAAAACCAAGAGACTTTCCAGCATAGTAAAGGCCTTAATCTGCAACAGTTTGACTCGTTTTTTGTTTGGCATGGTAGTCTTTATAAGCTTTGGCTTGCTCAGCTGTGATACGACCGTCCGCCTGTAATTTACTTAGGCTAGCATCTTCATTCTTGTCCAGACTATAGAGTTCTGCCTGGCTTTCCACCACCTTGACAACGGCAGCTTTTCCTTTATCATTAACCGCATCCTTTTGCTTGGTTAAATTTGGTACAAAGAGCAAGAGAAGTACGCTGATAATTAAAAGGACCACCAACATCTCTACCAGAGTAAAGGCTTTCGCCTTGGCTTTTTTCAAATTTGTCATAAGTTTTTTCATTTTAAAAATTTACCTCCATATTTTGATACATGGGCATGAGCATTGCCGCATAAAGTAAAACGATAATCAGGGCCACAAAGATAAAGACCAGTGGCTGTACTAAGTTCATGGTGCGGTTGACTCGGGTAAAAAAGACTTCCCAAGTCTTTTCTGCATAGATTTCCAACTCACTCCCCAGCTTGGACTTGACTTCTCCATACTCGATGATGAGACTCAACTCCTTTTTAAAGAAAGGATAGGTCGCTATGGTTTGAGAAAATTCGCGGCCATTTTGCAGGGCTTGAGCTAGATCTTGACCGATTTCTTTAAAAAGCTGGGAACCTTGTTCCTGCATGATTTGAAAAATCTGCGTCAGCTCCATTCCCTGTGAAATCATATTGCCCCATTCACGCGCGTAATAAGCTGTCAGATAGGTCTGGACAAAGATTCCTAGAAAGGGAATCCGTGCTAACATCGAGAAGACCCGCATCTTGGAACTTCTTTTGTAGAAAGCGAGAGCTAAAAGTAGAGACAGAGAGCAAACCAACACAAGTCCCAGAAAAATTTGTGGCAGATTGCCGATGATTTGGGTGGCGATATTGCTACTGTCCAGTTGGGGGAGTAGATAGTTTCTCAATCCCAGCATGATTAGCAGAAGAAATCCCAGCAAAATCAGGGGATAAGTCGCCACTTCGATTAACTTTTTCTTGATCTTGGCGAGATTATCTAGATATTCTTCTATCTTTTCTAAACTCAGATGGAGATTTCCGTGCACCTCAGCTAGGGATAATTGGGTCACAATGGCACTTGAAAAACCCAAACTGTCCATCATTTCCGAGAAGGATTTTCCCTGAGACAAGCCTTGGTGCATCTGGATCACATAGTCCTTTTCCAGCAAGGCACTTCTCCCCAAGAAAGAAATGATTTCCACCAAATGAAAGCCACTGGAGAAGAGGTTGTTAAACAAGGTGATGATTTTCTTCTGCTTAGCTGTAGCTAATTTTTTCCGTTTCAGCCTGAAGACATGTGATATGTCCATCTTTAAGAAGCTGGTCAATCTGCGCATTCCAGCTAGTTGGCTGATGTTCTTGATAGTCTTTGTTTGCAAAGTCAACGATTCCTCCTCCCCCGATTAATCTCTGGTAGCAGACGCCTTGCAGGACAACTGCTAGTTCCTCCTCCGTCACACCCAACTCCAGAAGGCGTTCATAAACACCTCGGATACTCTTGGCATGAATGGTTGAAAAAACTGTCGCCCCTGTCAAACTGGCTCTAACTACTGCACGCGCCGTCTCGCTATCTCGAATTTCACCGATAATCAAGAGGTCAGGACGATGCCGGAGAGACAGTTTGATCAGATTTTCATAGCTCAAGCCAATTGCCTCATTCAACTGCAATTGGAGCATGTCTTCCTGCTTGATCTCGACAGGATCTTCAATGGACATGACTTGTTGTCCCTTAAAAAGGGATTTTGCCAATTCGTGCATCAGCGTCGTCTTGCCACTTCCGACTGGACCTGCAAATAGATAGAGGCCCCTTTGCCTGTACTGCTCACCCAATTCGTTCATATCCTGAAACCAGAAATGCAGCTCCTGCTCCTCGTCGTGCAACAAACGAATGACCAAACTCTCATGTCCCCGATAATCTCCCACGGTGGACAAACGCAGTGAAGAAACCTTTTCGTCATACTGATAATCACAAGAACCCAGCTGACTGCGACGCTTTTCTCCTACATTCATCCCAGCCACAAACTTGAAGTGGCTAATCACAGCAGCTAAAACATCAAACTCATAGGAGTCAACTAGACACCGTTCGTCTCCAACCCGCATGTGAAGCTCGTAGGACTTTTCCTTGGGGATAAAATAGATATCCTGAGCCTTCTTTTCTTTCGCAGTAGCAATAATTTTCTGTGCAATTTCTTGTACCATACCGCCCTCCTTATCTAACTATTCGCAAAAAAAATAAAAAAGCAACTTAAAAAGTTACTTTTTATCTCCATTTCATACGGCAAGAACGGTGTTTTTCTTGACCTGTTTGTTTTTCGTAGCCTGGACGTAGCTTTTCATCGGGGATGACTTGCTCATCCTGTAAAAGTGCCAAAGAATGGTACTGCTGCAAATACTCATCACACTCATCACACCAGCGTTTATCAGCAGGATCCCAAAAAATAGTCATCAAATCACTCCGACTCTTATAAAGAGGATTCTTCTTTTCCAGCTCAAACCAGCATGATTTATAATATTTTAGAGCATCATAATACTTGTCAAAAGATTGACTCATGATGACATCTTCTTCCCAACCTTCTATGAACCACCACGGTTCAAAATCCCCATACATTTCTATAACACGATACATTCTTACTACTTCCTTTGTACCGTATATTATAACGAATTTTCTAGAACAATGAAAGGATTTTGCTTCATTATAGAACAATCCTCTAGCTTTCTGAAGATACCTATGAATAGAAAAGCAAAGGCTGAGTCATCACAGCCTCTGCTTTTTATTATGCTTGATAACGTTTCACACCATCTAGGTAGGTTGCTACCAATTCCAAATCTTTATCTAGTACGATAAAATCAGCGTCATAGCCTTCACGGATTTGACCACAGACATCATCGATGTGAACGGATTTTGCTGGATTGAGGCTCGCCATCATGACCGCTTCATGCGGATTCGCAATTCCCCATTCAACCACATTCTTCAAACCATCTTTGAGTTTAAGGATAGAACCTGCCAAGTTACCTGTAGATTTGAGACGAGCAGTTCCATTGGCAACCACTACCGGGAATTCTCCCAGCATGTAGTCGCCGTCTTCCAAGCCACCAGCTGTCATACAGTCTGTGATGAGAGCAATATTTTCTGTTCCTTTTTGTTTGATAAGGATTTCGCAGGCTTTTGGATCCACGTGATGACCGTCACAGATCAACTCTGCATAGGTATGTGGCAATTGATACATGGCTCCCACCATACCGAGCTCACGGTGAGTCAAACCACGCATCCCATTGTAGGCATGTACCCAAACGCTCGCTCCAGCATCTACTGCCTTTTTAGCTTCATCAAAAGTCGCATTTGAGTGCCCAAGAGCAACGGTCACTCCTTCACCCGTAACTGTACGAACAAAGTCTTCTACACCTTCACGCTCTGGCGCAAGGGCAATTTTATTAAGCAGGCCATTAGCTGCTTTTTGCCAAGCACGAAACTCATCCATACGAGGATCTTTCATGTAGGCAGGGTTTTGAGCTCCCTTGTATTTCTCTGTGAAATATGGACCTTCGAAATAGATTCCCCGAATCTTAGCTCCACTTGCTTCCTGATAACGAGCACCGATATTTTCTGTTACCGCAAGCAATTGCTCATAAGATGAGGTCAAAGTTGTTGGCAAGAAACTCGTTACTCCCATGCTGAGGAGCCCTTCACTCATGGTATGAAGGGTTCCTTCGATGTTATTATCCATGACATCGACACCACCAAATCCATGAATGTGGGTATCCACAAGTCCTGGAGCAATGCTGTAGCCTGTATAGTCAATCACCTCAGCTCCTTCAGGAATCTGTTCTACATGTTTTCCAAACTTGCCATCCACAAGTTCCAAGTAACCGCCACGACGAACCCCGTGTGGGTAGAAAAACTGATCCGCTTTAATATAATTAGGCATAATGATAACCTCCTTGATAGATTGATTCTAGAATTTATTATGTCAATTACATTATAAACCTTTCTTTTTCATTTGTAAATGGTATAGACCTCTTTTCTGGAGATATTTTAAAAGAGCTGGATATCTCCAACTCTTTGATTTTATTTTGATTTCACAGGTAGTTCTTGAGCAGCCTTGACAGCAGCTGCAATCGTCTCTGCGTAAAGTTTAGCACCTTCTTCAATCATGTTGCTATCATTTCCAAAGTGGACTTGGTCTGTTCCAGCCCAGATTTCAGGGTGTTCCTTAGCGACCTTATTCCAGTCAGCGATACTCACATATGGATTCTTTTCAGCTAATTCTCTCGCATAAGTCGCATACTGCTCAACTGATTTGTAAGTTTCCTTGCTCTTGTCACCTTCATAAGGAGTTACAAGAATCAGATGGTGGCCTTTGGGGAGGTTTTTAACTATCGTATCTAAGTCATCTTTGTAATTCTCTGGTCCGTTTACACCCGTTGCAATGACAACTGTTTTTAGAAGTACCTTGTTCTGGCTGTTATTGAGCATGATGTCATTGGCTTGCTTGGTTGTCCGACTAACTTGAGCGTTGATATTTGCTTCAGGAAGGGCCTCTTGTAAGGCTGTATTAGCACGCAAGGCTACCGAATCTCCAATCAAACTCGTTCCCTCAGAAATTCCAAGTCGGCTAGCCTCTGCTTGCTCAGCAAGAGTTTTTGTTTGTCCTATATTGGTCTGTGCTTGCTTGAAACCATTGACCATCAAGTCTGTCTCAAAAGCTCCAACTTGGGGAGCCACAGTTATGATAACCAAGGTAATCAAAGTAAGAATGGCAACACCACTAGCACTAATCGGTTTAATATGAGGTAATCGACTAATCTTCCGTATTAAAGGATTAGTCTTACCAGCAATCAATGGCTCAATAATATAGAAAGATAAAATAGCAAAGAAATAAGAAAAGATAACTGTTAAAATAACAGCGGGCAGATTGCTCATCAACTGAGAAAAGATAATATAAAAAGGCCAGTGGAAGAGATAAACCGCGTAGCTGGTATCCGCTAAAAATGTAATTATCCGAGGTTCTTGTATCTCAGGCGTTTTCTCATGCAAGACACGTGCAGCAAAAATCATAGTCACTGCCGCTAAACTTGCTAGCAAGAAGCCAAATAAGTACGCAAACAGGTAGGTGAACTTGACAAAGAAAGTCAGAAGCAACAATACCAAAAGCCCTGTAGCAAACACCAGTAGATTTTGACGAAGATCCCACGTCCGATCAAATTGCTTTACTAAATCGCTCGTCTGACGAACACCCACAACCGTCGCCAAAATACTTCCTAAAAAAAAGGGATAGACATGGGTCAGACTTGAAAAGTAGACAGATGAATAGGAACTCGCCATTAGACTACCAATAAACATGGAGAAAAAGCTAATGATAAAAGCTCCAGTAGAAAGGAGAAAAACTATCCCTCTCAATTGACTACTAGATTTTGAACGTTTCGATAAGAACCAAACCGCTAAGCCCCAAAGGATATAGTAGTGAACCTCAACAGCTAGACTCCAGTTGTGAACAAAGAGATGGGGAATGAACTGGGATTCATAACTTCCCCCTGTTAACATTTCGTAGAAGTTGGTCATAAAACCGAGAACTCCAGCAATCTGGCCACCAATTCCAGCAACATAGTCTTGACGAACCAAGAAAGTAAAAGGCATGGTCACTAAAACCATCAGCACCACAGGTGGCACGATACGATAAAACCGTCTCTTAAAAAAGCCCAGCAAATCAATCTGACGTGCCTTCCCAAATTCTTCTAAAAGGAGGGAGGTGATCAAAAATCCTGAAAAAGTGAAAAAGACATCGACCCCAAAGAAGCCTCCAGGAAAGATCGTTTGAAAGAAGTGGTACAAAAGCACCAAAAGTAAACCTGTAATCCTAATTAAGGAAAACCATTTAATACGCATACGAGTCTATTCTCCATTAAATTAGGAAGTAAAACACCACCTAATTTTCATTCCATTATACTCCCTATTCTATCAAAAAAAGAAGAAAAATCCTACGAGAAAACGTAGGATTTTGGCATTCTATTTTTAACTTTAGAAATTGCGTCCTGACTTGTTGTAGCCATATTTTTCCACAAAATATTCACGGAATTCCAAGAGATTGTCATCCATGATGGCTTGACGGACCTGCTTCATCAGATTGAGCAAGAAGTAGAGATTGTGGTAGCTAGTCAAGCGGATACCGAAGGTTTCGTCAGCCTTGAGCAAGTGGCGAAGGTAGGCGCGTGTGTAGTTCTTGCATGTATAGCAATCACACTCAGGATCCAGTGGCGTAAAGTCTTCAGCGAATTGGGCATTCTTGACAACCAAACGACCTTGGCTGGTCATACAGGTGCCGTTACGAGCGATACGAGTTGGCAAGACACAGTCAAACATATCCACACCACGAATAACTCCATCGATCAAGCTATCTGGCGCTCCCACTCCCATCAAATAGCGAGGTTTGTTTTCAGGAAGGAGTTGAGTTGTGAAATCCAAGACTGCATTCATCTCTTCGTGGGTTTCTCCTACTGCCAAACCACCGATAGAGTAGCCTGGGAAATCCATGCTGACAAGGTCATGAGCTGATTGACGGCGAAGATCTTCAAATCCCGCTCCCTGCACAATTCCAAACAAACCTTGGTCATGTGGACGACGGTGAGCCTTCAAACCACGTTCAGCCCAACGACTAGTACGCTCGATGGATTTCTTAACGTAGTCGTAAGGTTGGTAAAACTGAGGACATTCATCAAAAGACATCATAATATCTGAGCCTAGATTGTTCTGAATAGAGATGGCTTTTTCTGGCGATAGGAACATCTTGGAACCATTGAGATGGTTTTTAAAGGTTACCCCTTCTTCTGTGATGTTTCGGCTATCAGCCAGAGAATAAACCTGAAAACCACCACTATCCGTCAAGATGGGCTGATCCCAGTTCATGAACTTGTGGAGACCGCCTGCGCGTGCGATGAGTTCATCTCCTGGACGAAGCCACAGATGATAGGTATTAGAGAGGATAATCCCTGATCCCATCTCCTTCAATTCTTCAGGCGACTGGGTTTTAACAGTGGCTTGGGTTCCAACTGGCATAAACATAGGTGTCGGGAAGGTGCCGTGCGGGGTGATAATTTCTCCTAGACGAGCTCCTGTATGTTTTTCTTTCTTAATCAAACGGTATTTGATTGGTGAATCTGACATTTTCTACCTCCGAAGCTGGGAAAGACAGTCCCAGTTCATACTTTGCGCCCAAAGGCATACTGTATGATTTTATCAAAAAAAACTGGAACTGTCACGAACTATGGTATAATGAAAGAATGAAATACCCAAAAATTGATTTAAAAACCATTCGTCTGCAGACTAGGCAATTTCAGGCTGAAAATCCCCGCCTCTTTCTTGTCTATCTCCTTCCTAGTATGCTGGTCATCTTATCAGGCTTTCTCAACCCCTTGGCTCGTCTCCAAGAAAATGTTTTAGAGCAATCCTTTTTCAGCATGCTGACGCAAGTGCTCCAAGCCTATCTCTTCCCACTAGTGGTTTCTTTTATGAGCACAATTTTTCTAGCAGGTGCTGCCTTTGCGACACTCCGACTCCTCAAGGATCCTGATACGGAACTCTCAGTAAAATCAAGCCTGACCCTCTTTGCTGAAGAGCGCTTCTCACAAACCTTTCTAACCCTGCTCCTCAAACGTTTCTATCTTTTTTTATGGAGTATTCCAAACTTAGTAGGCGTTTATTTTCTCTTTTATAGCAATCTCTTGGCTCGAAGATTTGTTGCCCTACATCCTGAATTTCCAAAACTAGACCTTTCATCCGTTGAAACCGAGCAGTTCCTTATGACCTTTGGGCTCTACTTTTTCGCGAGTCTCATCTTGATGATTGTAGGCAATCTCCTCTACGTACCGCAACATTATGCCTACTCGCAGGTAGAATTCCTCCTCTGCGATACTCTGGATTTAGGACAGGCTAAACCAAGTCAAATCCTGAAAACCAGCCGTTTCTTGATGAAGGGTTACAAATTTCAACGCTTTGTCCTCGACCTACAACTACTCCCTTGGTACTTCCTCAATTGGATTACTTTTGGAATTGCTAGTTTTTCACTCCTTCCCTATATCCAGAACAATCACATCTCCTTTTACAGAGCCCTCCTAGCCCGTAAACGTCGAAATGGATAAAAAACTACAAAAATCAGCGTCCTGAAAGACGCTGGTTTTCTTATTTCAAAAGCAACATACTCAGCAGAGTCAAAATAGCGGGCCCACCTTGCTTCAGAATAATCTTCTTGTCTGCTGTTAGAGAACCATAGGTCGCTGCACCAAGCACAAATAAAACAAAGATGGTCACAATTTCCAAACTTTGTGAGAAATAAATCCCGTACAAGAGAAAGACACCCAGCAAAGCATTATAAATCCCTTGATTTTTAAATAATGAGCTCACTGAAGGACGAGCCAGTTCTTCCTTGTCCATATTAAAGACTCGGCTGGTTGCATCTGATTGGGTTGCCATACTCTCCAAATAAAAGATATAAAAATGTTCGAGGGCAACAAGGGTTGCTAAAATAGTAGTAATGATTGACATCGTTTTCTCCTTAAAATTCTATTTTTTCTAGACCTGACACTAGTTTCGTCAGTAAAGTTGTTAGCTCTTTCTGCTCAGCTGTCAATAAGATGCTCTCCATCTGTTCCTTCACTCGCAAATGATGTTTAGGCGGACTGACTAAGAGTTGATTCTTGGCTTCTTGGGTTAATTCAACTAAGACTTCTCGCTGATTGGCCGGATTACGCTTGCGACTGACATAGCCCTCTGACTCTAGTATCTTAAAATGACGGGTCAAGGCCGCCTGGTCGATTTGCAACTTCTCCTGAACGGCAATCTGGTTGCAGGGTGACTGCTGCAGTAAAAACTGCAAGATTTGATAGCGGGTCAAACTAATTCCCAATTGTTTCTCAAAAAGTTGAGTGATCATCTGATCTGTTAAATGGAGCTGGTACAGTAAGTCGTTAATTTTTTTCATTTCTACCTCCTTGTATACACTTGATTTATCAACTATTGACTTATCAAGTATATTACAGAAAGATTAAAAACGCAACCATTTTGCTTACTCACGAAAAATAGCCTCTTGGTTTCAATCCCAAAAGGCTATTATTTCTATATTCTAGATAAAATCCAGCACTAACCTACCAAATCTGCTCGAAGGATTTCTCCCTCTTTATCAATGACAACTTCGATGGCATGGCCTGCAAAAATTTCCTCGCTATCATCATAGTAGAGGGTCAATTCCCCGTCTTCGTTGATCGATAGTTCACCCAAGGAAAGAGAGTTGGTAAAATACTCTTCTGTTAACTCCACATCATTTTCATCTGAATCTATCCAGTCTTGAGCTGTTTCCCACAGTTCTTTGACAATATAGTCTTTAATCCGAGTATCTTGAACTTGGAAAGTTCCCATAAATTTCTTTAGATCATCAAAAGAACTTGGAGGGAGACTTTCATCTGCACTCGCAGCAAAGATAGCATGAATCTTACCACCCTCGTAAGTGATAAATCCTTCAAACCAAGAATAGGCTCTGTTTAAGGTGAATTCGCCAATATCGTCTTGAATGATGACCGGTTTTTGATAGGTTTCAATCAAGGTCTCTAACCTAGAGTCTGAGGATTGGTCATCTAAGTATTCCAGCAAGTGGTAGCAGTTATTAGCTACTTCTGACATATATGGCTCTAACTCCATGAAGGGGCGTTTTTGACATTTGATATGATGAATTTTGTAGGGTTCAAAACTAAAGCCCCATCTCTTTTCTTCAAATTCCTCAGGAGTCAATACCCATTCCAAACGTCCCTCACGTTCAGAGAATTCCTGGGTTGCAACATTGACACTAGCTTTAAAATGAACGGACGGCATTTTACAACCATCTTTTAAAGAAGCGGCCCCAGTTACATTTTGGAGGGTAAAAATCAAGAATTCGACAATTTCACCACAAAATTCCTCTTCAAAATCATCTCTTGTTTTCTCAAATAGAGTTTTTAATCGATTTGTCATTCACTTCATCCTTTCTCTCTATGCTTAAAAGCGTTAGTATAGTTTTGTATTCGCTTACATTTTAACATGTTTTAGATTTTATTTCACTTATTAATACTATTTTACACAAAAAGAAGCTACACTTTTAAATGTATAGCTTCTTATTATTCTTAATTCATAGATACGTGAACGTGGTCATAGTGGTTTTCGGTCACACTACCACGGTCTGGCATTGGATTCCAAGTGTAGGCAGGTCCATATTTACTATCATATGGAGCGTAGAAACGTTGTTTCCAGATGATGTAGTTGATGCCACGGCTAGCCATATTTTGGACTGCATATTCTGCAATTTGGTCTCCGAGTGCTGAACTCACTGGAACCATGAAGTCAATGGCCAAACCTTTTCCATGGTCGCCACTGTCTCCAGGACGGTAACCACTAAAGGATGTGATGCCAAACAAGTTGGCTACTTCTTCTTTAAAGGCTGCTGTTTGTGGTTGAAGACCAGCATTCTCAGACTTAGCTACAGCAAGTCCTGCATAGTCAGGAGCCGCTGGAGCTGAATAAGTTCTTGAAGGAGTTTGGCTTTGCTCTGCTTGATAAGTCGAAGTTGCGGTGTCAGAAGTTGCTGTTGATGCTGCTGTTTCTTCTGTTGCACTTGTTTCCGTTGTATCAGCAGGCGTTTCTGTTGCTGGTGCAGCTGCTACTGGTTTTTCCGCTGGAGTCGTTTCAGCTGTTTCTTCAACTACAGGTACTTCTGTAGATGGTGTCTCTTCAGCAACTGTTGTTGTCTCAAAAACTTCTGAACTTGGCGCTACTTCTGTTGTTTTTTCGGTCTCTGTTGCACTTGGTACTTCCTCAATTGGTTGAGAAAGATCTTCTACTTGAACTGTTTGTTCATCGACTGTCACTTGATTGGTCGTCAAATCAGCGGTCGCAGTCGTCACTTCTTCACTAGCATCTGCTTGAGGAGTTTGGATTTCAACTTCCGTCACCTCTTCTGCCTCATTGACAGTTGTAGTGAGGACAGTATCTGGGAAAATCAAGTCCATATTGGTGATTTTGTTCAAATTTGCAAGAACTGTGACATCTACACCCAAAGCTTCTGCAATGGTGCTCAAAGTATCACCATACTGTACTGTATAGCTTGTTTTGTTGTCCGTTTTAGTCAAATCGTTTTTGATTTGCTCAACACTACGAGCAGTCCAAAGGATCTCCTCTGCTTGAGTTGCCAAAACTGGGGCAAGAGACAAGGCTACTGTTGAGGCTAAAATAATTCTTTTCTTCATTCTTTCCTATTCCTTTCAAATAAATACCTGTCTATCATATCACAAAAAAAAGCAGAAAAAAAGCCCTCTCGGGCCTATTTAATAGAACTGTCTATTCCTTGTAACAAACTCGATTACTTGAAATAGTTTGTTAGGTTTCTGTCACGCAACTGACAAAATTTTTTTATTCCTCAGCTTCAAAAATGCGGGGAATATCTGCTAATTCTTGAATCCTTTGATTCCCTTCATAAGAAGACTCTAAAAAGTTGATGCTTTGAAGGCCGCTATTCTGGGCAAATTCCACATCCAAAGTCCGGTCTCCTATATAATAGGTGCTATCAGGATCCAGCTGATACTTGTCTAGCAGATAGGTAGCCGCTTCTGGATTAGGCTTGCGCGCAAAACCACTCTGATTAGTTAGAATTTCTGTAAAATAACATTCCAACCTCAAGTCTCTTAAAATAGTAAGAGCATTGTCTCCCTTATGGGTATAAACAAACTGCTGAATCCCTGCTTCATCTGCCCAAGCTAGCACTTCACGCGCGCCTGGCATCAAAACTACCTGAGCATTCTTCTCAGACAGGCTCTGGGCACGCACCTGATTAAGCACTTCCGCATCCAGTTTTCTCTCTTCTGCAATCTGCTCCAGTAAATCCTGCACAGAATACCTGAGGATAAACTCTCTCACTTTCTCCTTATCATAAGGAATAGAAAACTGAGCAAATGTCTCCTCAATGCCTGACAAAATCGCTTCGTAAGAATCCAATAAGGTCCCGTCTAAATCCCAAATAAAAGCTGTTTTTTGCATTTCCTATCCTTTCAAACTCATATAACGCTGGTAACGGTAGCGTAGAAATAACCATCGAAAACCATTGTCCAATAACGTTCCAGCCCAAATACCAGGTAAGCCCCAACCAAGCACAATCCCCATCAGATAGGCTGTCCCAATGCGGATACACCACATCCCGATACTTGTAGCATAAAAGGGGAGGCGAGCATTTCCCAAGCCCTGCCAAACCGCCGTATAAATAACTGTCCCTGTCGCCATAGGAGTTCCTAGTAGAGAGAAAAGTGCCACCAAAACGCTAGCTTCGACCGCTATAGGATCAGTCGTATAGAGATGTGTCAGTGGTATTCCCAAGGCATAGATGCTGAGTGTCAAGGGCAACATAAGGACGAAAGAAAGCCAAAAGGTTTGTTTGCTTACCTTGTCTACTCTTTTCCAGTTATCCTCTCCAACTGCTCGAGCCACCAGCATGACCGTTGCCGTAGCGACGCCAAAGGCAGGCATATAGTTAAACTGGGTCAAAACCTCCCCGATTGCATTTCCCGCTACTGCCTCCGTCCCAAAAGAGACGACCAAGGCAATGATCACTACATCTCCAGCCCTCATCATGAGGCGCTCTCCAGCTGCTGGTAAAGCCAAGGTCAACAATTCCTTATCTAAGCCAAAAGTTGGCTTCGCATATGGCAGTTTTAATTGCGACCACAAAATCACAAGGCCGACCAAGCGAGACAAGATGGTCCCCCAAGCAACACCAGCTATGCCCATATCAAGGACAAAAATAGCTAGACTTGAAAAAAGAATATTCAAGGCATTGGATAAAAGACTAACATAGAGGGGCAGACGCGGATTATGCGTTGCACGAATCAAGGCGCCTAGACTGGTCATCAAGCCCAAGAGAACAATCGATCCGCCTACTAAAGATAGGTAGAGTCCACCACTTTCGGCCACAGCCTGCTCAGTTCCTAAAAGTCCTATCATCTCTTGACCAGAAAAGATGGATAAGGCCCCTAAAAGTGCACTCAGCAATAGGGTTATCTTTAGAGCCTCTGTCACGTGATAAGCCAACTTGGACTGATCTTTCTGCCCCAAACTTTTTGAAATAACACTGGAAATAGCAGCTCCCAGAGCGATAAAAATCGCCTGGTAAATCGTGATAATATTGCCAGCTACTGAAACACCTGAAATAGCGATTAAGCCCAAGTGAGCGACCAAGTAACTATCCACCATGCCCATGAGCATCTGCAAAAAGTTTTCCCCCATAGCTGGCAAGGCAATGTTGAGAATGTCTTTATTTTTCTTAATCAATCCTTCCTCCTGATGAAAAGAAACTCAGTTGGTTTCCCAACCGAGTTTACTCCCTCTGTCTTAAAGTCCTAGATAAGTCTCAACCGCTGCTTGCATATCAGCAGCTGCCACTGTTGTTTTATGACGAACTGGAGCTGTTTCAAGGCCATCAACCGCTGGTGGCACTGCCACTCCTGAAATGTTATGTAATTGAGCCAAGGCTTCAAAGTCAGTTAAGCCTGCTTTTCCTGTTACAGCTTCTACTGCAACCACCGGGAACTTGTATGGACTAGCTGTTGAAGCAATCACTGTCTTAGTCGTATCGCCAGTAGCCGCTTGGTATTTTCTATAAACAGCTGAGGCAACTGCCGTATGAGGATCCTCGATATAGGCATCTATTTGATAAACACGTTTAATTTCTGCCGCAGTTTCTTCCTCAGTCGCATATTCAGCTGCAAAGAGATCCAGAATCGCTGCATCAAAGTCTGTCAATTCATATTGTCCTTGTGTACTCAAGGCATTCATGAGTTCAGTTGTCTTAGTTGCATCATTCCCCAAAAGATGGAAAATCAAACGCTCCAAGTTTGAAGATACTAAGATATCCATAGATGGACTAGTCGTCACCTTGAACTCACGTTTCTTGTCGTAAACACGTGTTTTAAAGAAGTCAGTCAAGACATTGTTGTCATTTGAAGCACAGACTAATTTACCAACTGGCAGACCAATTTGCTTAGCATAAAAGGCAGCCAAGATATTTCCAAAGTTTCCTGTTGGTACTGTAAAGTTGACCTTTTCACCAGTCACAATCTCACCAGACTTGACCAACTGAGCATAAGCATAAACATAGTAGACAATCTGTGGTACCAAACGACCAATGTTCATAGAATTAGCTGATGAAAACTGTAGCTTATTAGCTGCCAATTTTTCACGAAGTTCCACATCGTTGAACATGTGCTTCACGTTTGTTTGTGCATCGTCAAAGTTACCATCAATAGCAATAACATGAGTATTGTCGCCAGTCTGAGTAGTCATTTGCAACTCTTGTACCTTGCTGACACCATCCTTTGGATAAAAAACGATAATCTCAGTACCAGGTACATCCGCAAATCCAGCCATAGCTGCTTTTCCAGTATCACCCGATGTCGCTGTCAAAATGACGATTTTGTTCTCCAAACCATGTTTCTTAGCAGCTGTTGTCATAAAGTATGGCAAGATGGACAAGGCCATATCTTTAAAGGCAATCGTAGAACCATGGAACAATTCCAAGTTGTATTGCCCATCCAGTTTCACCAATGGCGCAATAGCTGGGGTATCAAACTTGCTATCGTAGGCATTGTTGATACAGTAGTCCAACTCCTCCGCAGTAAAGTCATCTAAAAAGGCTGACAAAACTAACTTAGCCACTTCTTGGTAAGAAGCATCTTGCAATTTTTCAAAATCCAAATCCACCTTTGGATAAGTAAGCGGTGTAAACAGACCACCATCCGTCGCCAAACCTTGCAAAATAGCTTGGCTGGCAGTTACTGTATTATTGGCATCACGCGTTGATTGATAAACTAATGTCATGAATCTCTATCCTTTATCTATAGTCTCTTCCATTATATCATGATTTTTCAGAAAATTCTCGCTTTATAGCAAAAATTATAATCCCAATTCTTCTTTCAAAGGCTGTAAATAGATCATTTCTTGCTTATCTCTTTTCTCCAGTCCTTCCTCAGCTAGAATGAGTAAGTCTTTAGAAAACTCGAGAACCGCAGCTTCTTCCTCATCTGTGAGTTGTTTTTTAGAAAATTGTCTCCTTAAAGACTTGTAATCACGACCAGCTGTGGTAAAAAATGGAGCAGTTCGCAAGTAAGCTTCAAGCTTGTCTAAATTGACCAACAAGCCCAAGTGAAAAGCTGCTGAAGCAAAGGTTCTATTTAGAGGTTGCGTACACACACTACGAAACTCGATAGTCCCTCGAGTCGTTAAGTCTTGGTACTGGTAACTACGATGAGTTTGGAAATCTTCCTCCTGAGGATAAAGAAGAATCTCTTCCCCATCAAGAGAGAAGGCATGAATTTCAGGTGTAGTCAAATAATCCCTAGCCTGAACAGGATAAAAATAATAGGTCTGCCCATCACGCCCCGCTGTGAAAATCGCAGAATGATTTAGATAGTCAAAAAAATCATCCTCATCCTTAAAGAGTCTAGCATTGACACCTACATTCTCTGGATAGATACCATGCATAGATTTTTCCCAGAAAATATCTCTAGAAATTTTGGTATCCCAATCTGCCCCCGAAAACTCAGAATTGGCAAACAAATAAGCTTTGGCAGCTTCGATCTGAGTAAATGCATTGATGACACGCAAATAGTTAGACTTTGAAACATCCAATTGAACTTGGCTTCCACAGATAAAAGCACCATATTGCGGGTAATCATGTAAATCTGACCTTAGAACTGTTCTGCTCAACTTCAAATAATTCATTAACATTTGATAACGTGCATAAGCAACAGGTTGATTCTCATTCTTCTCCCAGTATGGATGGATTCCAGAGCCAACTATAGCATGATTTGCTTCCCCAAGTTTTTTCTGAATCAAATCAATGTAGGCTCTAAAACGCTCTTCAACCTCTTGGATAGTTTCCGCCCTACCGAAAGCAAACTCGATAGTTGTATAGGAGACTTCGAATAAGATAGTATCTTGGCTAACTGGATCTTGCAACTGAATTGGATTTCCAAAGTCATCTACTTTTTCGATAGTAAAACCCAGAACTGATGGTAAATACCGAAAGAGATCCTTTACAACCTCACTATCTGTAGCATTCCCCTCTAAATTGATAACAGGATACTCCAGCTCAATTCCCACAAATAAATCAGGCTTCTCTTTCATATTTTCTAAGTAGCGCTTCTTAAGCAAGTCAACCGAACGAGACATTAACCACCAAACTCTTTCATAATCTACATAAAATGTGAATAAGTAATATTATACCAAAATTCCTTTCAAAAACAATTAGAATGTCACTCAAAAATAATTATTGAGCCTTTATAACACTTTAAAAAAGATAGAATTTAGTAGGAAATCATAATCACCCGTCTATGTCCTGATCCCCAAAAGTTAGACAGAAAAAATCTAACTTTTGGGGTGTTTTATTATGAAATTGAATTATGAAGATAAAGTTCAAATCTATGAACTAAGAAAATAAGGAATCAGCTTAAAGCGTCTTTCAGAAAATATGGAATTAATCTTTCAAATCTTAGATACTTAATCCGGTTGATTGATCGTTACGGAATAGAAAGTATCAAGAAAGGGAAAAACCGTTACTATTTCCCTGAATTAAAGCAAGAAAAAATTGATAAAGTTCTGCTGGAAGGTTGTTCACAAAGAAGTGTTTCTCTCGAATTTGCACTTCCAAGTAGTGGAATGCTTCCAAATTGGCTGGCACAATACCAACACAATTCTTATCATCGATTCCTAAAGAGTAAAGGAATTCACGCATCCATGTCACGCAAGGGCAACAGCCCCGACAACGGTATGATGGAGTTCTTCTTCGGTATTTTGAAATCAGAAATGTTTTATGGATATGAGAAGATGTTTCAGTCGCTTGAAGATTTGGAGAAAACCATTGTAAACTACATCGATTACTACGATTACTACAACAACAAACGAATTAAAGTCAAACTAAAAGAACTTAGTCCTGTACAATACAGAACTAAATCCTTTACTTAATTAATTGTCTAACTTTTGGGGGCAGTACAATAGCGGGTGGTTTAGTTGTCTCGCACCTTACGGAGCGAGACGGACTAATAGTCACATAACAAAAAAACAAGGTCTTAAAACCTTGTCTTCATTACTATACCGGCGGCCGGGGTCGAACCGGCACGTCCTTGCGGACACTGGATTTTGAGTCCAGCGCGTCTGCCAATTCCGCCACGCCGGCAAATAGTAACTGGGGTAGCTGGATTCGAACCAACGCATGAGGGAGTCAAAGTCCCTTGCCTTACCGCTTGGCTATACCCCAATAATATAAAATAGGCGAGTGATGGGGATCGAACCCACGCATGCCAGAGCCACAATCTGGTGTGTTAACCACTTCACCACACCCGCCATAATCTTATTAACACGGGCAGTAGGAATTGAACCCACACTGAAGGTTTTGGAGACCTTAGTTCTACCTTTAAACTATGCCCGTATCCATGGAAGGGGAGGGATTCGAACCCCCGAACCCGAAGGAGCGGATTTACAGTCCGCCGCGTTTAGCCACTTCGCTACCCTTCCTAGTCATAAGTATATGGCGCGAGACGGAATCGAACCGCCGACACATGGAGCTTCAATCCATTGCTCTACCAACTGAGCTACCGAGCCAAA
>NZ_JALDWB010000008.1:0-48726 GCF_023110435.1 Streptococcus oralis | reverse complement strand
AACTGCCTCTCTTCTTGGCAAGAAGAAGAAATCAGCAGCTTCTGAAATGGATTTAGAAGACTAAGTCCCAAAAATCGGCTAAAATGAAATTGTTGATATCATTTTAGCGACGAAAACAAGAACCCCGGATGGCTCAAGGCTATCTGGGGTTTTTGCCTCTTTGTCAACTGTGGAGAGTGACATCTAATTAAGCATGAGAGAGAAGCAGATTGCTTCTCTCTCTTTTGTAACATTCAAAGTGACGAGAATCGTCATTCTAAAATTTTTGAAATTTTGAAAATCAAATACTATACATCTTATATCCTTGCTGATTGTCTCCAACTTGATATTGGAATCAAAAGGGATGGACTTCCATTTCTAAACGTTCTAAAGAACTTAATGATATCTCGCTAGTTATTAATCACCGCCAAAGAGAATATCTGGATCACAAGACAGCTTTTAAAGTACTTAGGAATAAGGGGTAAAAATATTACACTACGCATTGCATATCCCTAACGAAATAGATAAAAATCTAAAATTTGTAGAGAAAATAATATAATTTCGACCTTTTGTGACAGGAATTGCTTGACTAAATAAAACTAAAGCTGTATAATAAGGCAAATATCTAAAACAGGAGGTTCTGGAAATGAAAAAGTCTAAGGCCAAGTATCTGACACTGGCAGGTGTCGTGTTAAGCGCGGGTATCCTACTAAGCGCATGTGGGAACTCAGCAAGTTCATCTAAAACATATAACTATGTCTATTCTAGTGATCCATCTAGTTTGAACTATCTAGCAGAGAACCGTGCAACAACCAATGATATCGTTACCAATCTGGTAGATGGTTTGATGGAAAATGACCAATACGGAAACTATGTTCCATCATTGGCAGAGGATTGGACCGTTTCTAAGGACGGTTTGACTTATACCTACAAACTTCGTAAAGATGCCAAGTGGTATACATACGAAGGTGAAGAATACGCCCCTGTAACTGCTCAAGACTTTGTGACAGGTTTGAAATATGCGGCAGATAAAAAATCTGAAGCCTTGTACTTGGTTCAAGATTCTGTAGCAGGTTTGGATGACTATATCAACGGAAAAACAACTGACTTTTCAACTGTCGGTGTTAAGGCGATTGATGACCAAACAGTTCAGTACACTTTGACTCGACCAGAACCTTACTGGAATTCTAAAACAACTTCAACCATTCTCTTCCCTGTCAATGCTGATTTCTTGAAATCAAAAGGGGATGATTTTGGTAAGGTTGATCCTTCTAACATTTTGTACAATGGACCTTTCTTGATGAAGTCCTTTGTTTCAAAATCCGTCATCGAATACAAGAAAAATCCGAATTACTGGGATGCTAAAAATGTCTTTGTGGACGATGTGAAATTGACCTACTATGATGGAAGTGACCAAGATGCCCTAGCACGTAACTTTACAGAAGGAGTATACAGCTACGCACGTCTCTATCCAAATAGCTCAAGTTTTGAAGGGATTAAAGAGAAGAATAAGGACAATATCATCTACAGCATGCAAGATGCCACTTCTTTCTACTTGAACTTTAACCTAGATAGAAAATCTTATAATTTCACTTCTAAAACGACTGACATCGAAAAGAAATCTACCCAAGAAGCAGTTCTGAATAAAAACTTCCGCCAAGCTATCAATTTTGCCTACAACCGTACGGCCTATGGGGCACAATCTCAAGGGGAAGACGGAGCAACGAAGATTATTCGTAACCTAGTTGTACCTCCTACATTTGTAAGTATCAACGGAAAAGACTTTGGTGATGTTGTTTCCGAAAAGATGGTCAACTATGGCCAAGAATGGCAAGGAATCAACTTTGCTGATGCTCAGGATCCTTACTACAATCCTGACAAGGCTAAAGCTAAGTTTGCGGAAGCTAAGAAAGAACTAGAAGCCAAGGGTGTTCAGTTCCCAATTCACTTGGATAAGACTGTTGAAATGACCAATAAGTCAGAAATTCAAGGGATTAGTTCAATGAAACAATCCATCGAATCTATTCTTGGAACTGAGAACGTGGTTATCGATATCCAACAACTGTCAACAGAGGATTATGATAGCTCTGGTTATTTAGCTCAGACAGCAGCCCAGAAGGATTTTGACCTTTACAATGGTGGTTGGAGTGCTGACTACTTAGATCCGTCAAGCTATCTTGATATTTTTAATGTTAATAGCGGAGGTATGTTGCAAAACTTTGGTTTAGAACCAGGTGAGGTCAATGACAAGGCTAAGGCAGTTGGACTTGATACCTATACTCAAATGTTGGAAGAAGCCAATAAAGAGCAAGATCCAGCAAAACGTTATGAAAAGTATGCTGAAATTCAAGCTTGGCTCGTTGATAGTGCCCTTGCTATTCCAAACGTTTCCCTTGGTGGAACACCTAGCTTGAGAAAGACAGTTCCATTCTCTGCACCATTCTCACAAGCTGGAAATAAAGGTGTAGAGTCATACAAGTATCTTAAGTTGCAAGATAAGACGGTGACAACTGCTGAGTATGAAAAAGCTAAAGAAAAATGGCTGAAAGAAAAAGAAGAGTCAAATAAAAAAGCCCAAGAAGAATTGGCAAAACACGTTAAATAATCAGTCTATTCAACAGGAAAAGCGATAGTTTCTCAAGGAACTATCGCTTTTATATAGTTTGAAACTATAACTAGCTCTTGAAAAGAAGAAAATGAGTTGGCGAAAATAAGTGGTACAATAGTTACTATAGATTTGGAGGTATTGTATGAGCAAAGAACTACACATCAACACAATTTTGGCCCAGGCGGGAATCAAGTCAGATAAGGCAACAGGTGCCTTGGTGACTCCACTTCATTTTTCAACAACTTATCAGCATCCAGAGTTTGGCCAGTCTACTGGATTTGACTATACCCGCACTAAAAACCCAACTCGCAGTAAGGCGGAGGAAGTCTTGGCTGCAATCGAATCAGCAGACTATGCCCTAGCGACGAGCTCAGGTATGGCTGCGATTGTACTGGCCTTTAGTATCTTTCCAGTAGGAAGTAAAGTCTTGGCTGTGCGCGATCTGTATGGGGGTTCTTTCCGTTGGTTCAACCAAGTGGAGCAAGAAGGCCGTTTCCATTTTACCTATGCTAATACTGAAGCAGAGTTGATTGCTGAGCTGGAAAATCATGTGGATGTTCTCTACATCGAAACGCCAACCAATCCTTTGATGTTGGAATTTGATATTGCAAAACTAGCAAAACTAGCTCATGACAAGGGGGCTAAAGTAGTCGTAGACAATACCTTCTATAGTCCGATTTACCAACGACCAATCGAAGATGGTGCAGATATTGTTCTTCATTCGGCTACCAAATACCTAGCAGGGCACAATGATGTTTTGGCTGGGGTAGTTGTGACTAATAGTTTAGAACTATATGAACAACTGTTTTACAATCTCAATACAACAGGTGCTGTCTTGTCACCATTTGATAGTTATCAGTTGATTCGTGGTCTTAAGACCTTGTCTCTGCGTATGGAACGTTCTACAGCGAATGCTCAAGAAGTGGTTGCCTTTTTGAAGGATTCTCCAGCAGTCAAGGAAGTTCTCTATACTGGTCGTGGGGGAATGATTTCCTTTAAAGTAGTGGATGAGAAACGTATTCCTCATATTTTGAACAGCCTCAAGGTCTTCTCTTTTGCTGAGAGTTTGGGTGGGGTAGAGAGTCTGATCACCTATCCGACGACGCAGACCCATGCGGATATTCCAGCAGAAGTGCGCCATTCTTATGGATTGACAGATGATCTTTTGCGTTTGTCTATTGGGATTGAGGATGCTAGAGATTTGATTGCGGACTTGCGCCAAGCCTTGGAAGGATAAGATAGATATGGGAAAATATGATTTTACAAGCCTGCCCAATCGTTTTGGGCATCATACCTATAAATGGAAAGAGGCGGAAGCTGATCGAGAAGTTCTACCAGCCTGGATAGCGGATATGGACTTTGTAGTTTTGCCTGAGGTTCGACAAGCCGTACAAACCTATGCGGATCAGTTGGTCTATGGTTATACTTATGCAAGCGACGCTTTGATTCAGTCGGTTCAAGAATGGGAAGCCAGTCAACACGGGTATCACTTTGACAAAGATGCTCTCGTTTTTATCGAGGGAGTGGTGCCAGCTATTTCAACAGCTATTCAAGCCTTTACAAAAGAAGGTGAGGCTGTCCTGATTAACACACCGGTCTATCCACCTTTTGCCCGCAGTGTCAAACTGAACAATCGCCGATTGATTACCAATCCTTTGGTGGAAAAGGATGGGCTGTTTGAGATTGACTTTGATCAGCTGGAGAAGGATATGGTGGGAGAGGATGTGAAGCTTTATATCCTCTGCAATCCCCACAATCCTGGGGGCCGTGTGTGGGAAAAGGAAGTGTTGGAAAAGATCGGAAATCTCTGCCAAAAACACGGTGTTTTGTTGGTTTCGGATGAGATTCACCAAGATTTGGCCCTCTTTGGTCACAAACACCAGTCTTTTAATACCATTGATCCAGCTTTTAAAGACTTTGCCCTTATCTTGAGTAGTGCCACTAAGACCTTTAATATTGCTGGAACGAAAAATTCTTATGCGGTGATTGAAAATCCTAAACTTCGAGCGGCTTTTCAGAAACGTCAGTTGGCCAATAACCAGCATGAAATTTCAGGTTTGGGGTATTTGGCGACAGAAACTGCCTATCGATATGGAAAGGATTGGCTAGAAGAACTCAAGCAAGTCTTTGAAGACCACATCAATTATGTGGTGGATGTTTTGGGCAACGAAACTAAGATTAAGGTCATGAAACCGCAAGGAACCTACTTGATCTGGCTGGATTTTTCAGCCTATAACCTAACTGATGAGCGCTTGCAAGAGCTTTTGAGAAATGAAGCTAAGGTCATCTTGAACAGAGGTTTGGACTTTGGGGAGGAGGGAACTCTTCATGCCCGCCTCAATGTAGCCATGCCGAAGTCAGTATTGGAAGAGGTTTGTCAACGCATCGTGACCACTTTTTCTACACTTTAAAAATCCAGCCTTCTAGGAGAAAAGTCTTCCTAGAAGGCTATTTTCATAGGGGAAAATGTGGTATAATGAAGAGATAAGATAAAGGGGTAACTATGGCTAAATTGATTCCAGGAAAGTTGCGTATGGAGGGTGTTACTCTCTATGAGACAGGCAAGATTGAGATTATCAAGGAAAAGGGGAATCGCCTCTATACTCGTGTGGCGGGAGAAGACTTGCGCTACAGTTTAGAGGATGATCTTGTTTTTTGTGCTTGTGATTTTTTCCAAAAAAGAGGTTACTGTGTTCACCTCGCAGCGCTCGAGCATTATCTGAAGAACGATGAAGAAGGCCAGGTGATTTTACAAGCCTTAGAAAAAGGACATGAAGAGCAAGAAGAGGTCGAAACCAAGGTTAGTTTTGGTGGAAGTTTTTTGGAGCGCGTTCAACCTCAAAAACGAGAAGAGACTTACACTTTGTCGGCTCAAGGCCAAGTGGAAGCTGGAACCAATCGCCTCCTTTGGACTCTCCGAATCGGTTTAGTTGATAGTCAAAAATATTACGTCATCCGTGATATTCCACTCTTTTTGAAGGTCTTAGTCCACCGAAAGCCATATATGATTGGGAAACACTACGAGAATGACTTGTCTTGGGATGCTTTTGATACAGCTAGTCAAGATGTTCTTACTTTTTTATGTGGCTTGATTGAGGAGGGACTGAGTCAAGTGCTCTTTTTCCCTAATCAAGGTCGTCACCTCTTTTTCCCTCTGACCTTTTTTGAGCAGGGGGTGGAGTTGCTGATGAACTTGGAAGATTTTCATTTCGAACACCAGATAGATAGTTATGCAAATCTCCTCTTTCATGATTTAGATCCGGAAGCGAATCTTTTCTCTTTTTCTGTGCAGGAGTATCCCGATTATTTTGAGATGGAGATTTCTGAGACTGAGCGGGTTAACGTATTCTATGGGGGAGCGGTTCTCTTTCGTAAGGGGAATGTTTATTTCTTGACCCCTAATCAGATAACTCTTTTGAAGGAACTCAAGGAGCTCCCTCGGGAGGAAAGAGGGAGAAAATGCCTCCAGTTTGACAACAGTGATCGTGACCGCCTAGCCGCCTGTCTGCCTTTGTTTGGGCAGCTGGGCACGGTTTCTGCTCCCGAGCGTTTGCAAATTAGACAGTTTTCACCAATCTTTTACTTTAATAAGGAGGATGACGGCCGTATCCGTTTGGATATCCAGTTTGACTATGGAGATGTTAAGGTGACTAGTCATCAACAGCTGGAACAATTACCATTTTCAAGCGATGCCGTTTTGGGAAACCAACTATTTCAAGTCTGTTTAGGGGCTGGTTTTGAGGCTGATTTTCAGTCTTGGAGACAGGCTTTGAAGCCAGAGGCAGTTTATTCTTTCTTTCACCATACGATTCCAGCTTTTGAGAAGTTGGGTCAGGTTTTCTTATCTGATGAGATAAATCAGCTCTACAGCGTCCAAGCTCCTCAGGTTCAGATCGAGTCTAAGAGGGGACTGTTGGAAATCCAGTTTGACTTCCAAGGGATTGCCCAAGAAGAGATTGATCAAGCTCTTAAAGCCCTGACCAGCAATCAGGATTTCTATATCAGTTCTTCTGACCAAGTGTACTTTTTTGATGAGGAAACCAAGCAGATTCGTCAAAATTTACAGGAACTGGGGGTTGAGCTAAAAGATGGTTCTTTTCAAGCTCGGAAATCTCTGGCTTACAGTCTGTCTCAGCTTTTTGAGGGTCGAGACAGGATCTCCTTCTCGGAAGAATTTCAGCATTTAGCTCATGATTTGACTCATCCAGAGGACTTTCCTTTGGGAGATATACGGGTGCAGGCAAGTTTGAGAGACTATCAGGAAAAGGGTGTCCGTTGGCTCCAGATGCTTCATCACTATGGCTTTGGTGGCATCCTAGCCGATGATATGGGACTGGGAAAAACACTGCAAACTATCGCTTTTTTGACTAGTCAGGTGACCGAAGAAAGTCGGGTCTTGATTTTAGCGCCGTCAGGTTTAATCTACAATTGGGCAGATGAATTCAGGAAATTTGCCCCACAGTTGGATTTGGCTGTTGTTCATGGTTTGAAAGCGAATCGAGAAGCGATTCTTTTTGAAAATCACCAAATCTATGTGACTAGCTATGCCACCTTTCGTCAAGACAGCGAGCTTTATCAAGAGATGGCCTTTGATTTTCTCTTCTTAGATGAAGCCCAAGTTATGAAAAATGCTCAAACCAAGATTGCCCAGAGTTTGCGCCAGTTTGTGGTACCAGCAGTCTTTGCTTTATCAGGAACGCCCATAGAAAACCATCTAGGAGAGTTGTTGTCTATCTTTCAAATCGTCCTCCCAGGGCTCTTGCCGAACAAGAAAGAGTTTATGAAATTACCAGCTGAGCGAGTGGCGCAGTTTATCAAGCCCTTCGTCATGAGGCGTAAGAAAGAAGAAGTCCTTACAGAACTGCCTGACCTAATCGAAGTCGTCTATAAAAATGAACTGGAAGACCAGCAGAAGGCCATCTATCTAGCCCAGTTGCAACAGATGCGAGACCGACTAGCCCAAGTGACAGATCAAGAATTCCAGAGAAGTCGGGTAGAAATTTTATCTGGTCTCATGCGTTTGCGCCAAATCTGCGATACGCCAGCTCTCTTTATGGACGATTACCAAGGAGCTAGTGGTAAATTGGATAGTCTCCGAGATTTATTGCTACAAGTGGCTGATGGTGGGCATCGGGTCTTGATTTTCTCACAATTCAAAGGAATGTTGGAAAAAATTGAGCAAGAACTACCAGACTTGGGCTTGACTTCCTTCAAAATCACAGGTTCAACTCCTGCTCAAGAAAGACAGGAGATGACCAAGTCCTTTAACCAAGGAGAAAGAGATGCCTTTCTCATCTCCCTTAAGGCGGGTGGTGTTGGTCTCAATCTAACGGGAGCTGATACGGTTATTTTGGTTGACCTCTGGTGGAATCCTGCTGTCGAAGCACAGGCTATCGGACGAGCCCACCGCATGGGGCAGGAGCAGATGGTCGAGGTCTATCGTTTGATTACCAAGGGAACCATTGAAGAAAAGATCCAAGAACTTCAAGAACAAAAGAAACATTTGGTTTCCCAAGTTTTAGATGGTACAGAGTCGCGTGCGAGTCTCAGTCTGGCAGAAATTCGTGAAATTTTGGGAATTTCTGAAGCCAGCACTTGAAAAATCAAGACAATACGCTATAATGAAGTGTTGAAAGGAAATACAAAATGAAACAAGATCGATTTCCATTGGTGTCAGATGACGAGATCATGCTGACCAAAATGCCAGTCATGGACTTGTACGATGAGTCAGACTTTATTAGCAATATCAGAGGTGATTACCGAGATAAAAATCATTTAGAATGGTCTCCTATCAATGAGGAAGAAACCGTAGTTTCTCCAGTGGTTAAAAAGGAGTCAAAGCCGAGCCCAGAACCTAAAAAAGTTGAAAAAACGTATGCTGAGCTGGCTCGAGAAGAGGCGCGTGCGGACTTGAAGAAGAAACGTTCAGCCAAGTATTTGACTCAGGATGTTAGTCATACCAGACGACACAATGGTTCAACACTTGTTCGTCAAGGAAACCAACCAACAGCACCATTTCAAAAGGAAAATCCAGGTGAGTTTGCCAAGTTTAGCAAAAACTTGATCCAGTCTCACTATATTCTAGCTGAAGAGGTTGGCCAAGTGGCGACTCCAACTCCGAAAACCCAAACGGGAAAAAATAAAAAGAACAACTATGATTTTCTAAAGAAGAGTCAAATCTATAATAAAAAGAATAAGCAAACAGAACAGGAACGTCAGGTTGCCCAAGAGTTGAATCTGACAAGAATCACTGAATAAGGGAGAAAAGCATGTCAAAAACATATCATTTTATTGGAATCAAGGGATCAGGGATGAGTGCCTTGGCCTTGATGTTGCACCAAATGGGGCATAAGGTTCAAGGGTCAGACGTTGAAAAGTACTACTTTACTCAACGTGGACTAGAGCAGGCAGGAATTGCGATTCTTCCTTTTGATGAAAAGAACCTACAAGGTGATGTGGAGATTATCGCTGGAAATGCCTTCCGTCCAGATAACAACGTTGAAATCGCCTATGCAGATCAAAATGGTATCAGCTACAAACGTTACCACGAATTCCTAGGTAGCTTTATGCGCGACTTTGTCAGCATGGGAGTGGCAGGAGCACATGGGAAAACTTCAACGACTGGTATGTTGTCACACGTCTTGTCTCACATCACAGACACCAGCTTTTTGATTGGTGATGGGACAGGTCGTGGTTCAGAAAATGCTAAATATTTTGTCTTCGAATCAGACGAATACGAGCGCCATTTCATGCCTTACCATCCAGAATACTCTATCATCACCAACATTGACTTTGATCATCCAGACTACTTTACAAGTCTAGAGGATGTTTTCAATGCCTTTAACGACTATGCCAAACAAATTACCAAAGGTTTGTTTGTATACGGTGAGGATGCTGAGTTGCGTAAGATCACAGCCAATGCGCCAATCTATTACTATGGGTTTGAAGCTGAGGGCAATGACTTTGTAGCTAGTGATCTCCTTCGTTCTACGACTGGATCAACCTTTACAGTTCATTTCCGTGGACAAGAATTAGGTCAATTCCACATTCCAACCTTTGGTCGTCACAATATTATGAATGCGACAGCTGTTATTGGTCTTCTCTACACAGCAGGATTTGATTTGAACTTGGTGCGTGAACACTTGAAAACTTTTGCAGGTGTCAAGCGTCGTTTCACTGAGAAAATTGTCAATGATACAGTGATCATTGATGACTTTGCCCACCATCCAACAGAAATCATCGCGACCTTGGATGCTGCTCGTCAGAAATACCCAAGCAAGGAAATCGTAGCAATCTTCCAACCGCATACCTTTACAAGAACCATCGCCTTGTTGGATGATTTTGCACAAGCCTTGAATCAGGCAGATGCAGTCTACTTAGCGCAAATCTATGGATCAGCACGTGAGGTAGATCACGGAGATGTCAAGGTAGAAGACCTAGCAAGTAAGATCACGAAGAAAAACCAAGTCATCACAGTTGAAAATGTTTCTCCACTCCTAGACCATGACAATGCTGTTTACGTCTTTATGGGTGCTGGAGACATCCAAACCTATGAGTACTCATTTGAACGTCTCTTGTCAAACTTGACAAGCAACGTCCAATAAGGAAAACCAGATGGAAATTCCAATCACTATAAGGCAAGCCGCCTTATCAGATTTAAATGAAATTTTGGCGATTGAAGAAGCCAATTTTTCATCAGAAGAGGCAGTGAGTCGACAATCCTTAGAAGAGTGTATCCGCAAGTCTGCGGGTACCTTTCTTGTAGCTAGGGATGAAAATCAGCTGGTGGGCTATGTTTTAGGAGAGTCTCAGTCTCTCCATCCCACATGGATAGAAATAAGATCATTAGCTATTCATCCTGACCATCGCGGGCAAGGCTTGGGGACCCTTCTTCTTGCTAACTTGAAACAAATGGCGGTGGAAGGAGGGTATGAGTATCTTCGCTTGACTTGTCCTGATGACTTGCTCTCTTATTTTGAGATGAATGACTTTACTGCGGGAGGATTGCTAGAGGCTTTGTACGCAAGATCTTCGGGATGGGATCTGATTTGGGCCAATCCTTTTTATCAGGAGGAAATATGAAAATCAGACAAGCAAGATTTTCGGATTTAAATCGGATTTTAGAGATAGAGCTAGAGAATTTCTCCTTTGAAGAAGCCATTCCTCGTTCGGTCTTTGAGGCACATTTGCGGGAAATTCAGACCAGTTTTCTGGTAGCTGAAAAAGAGGGGCGTATTCTTGGTTATATCGAAGGTCCAGTCGTCCCACACCGCCATCTACATGATCAGTCCTTTACGGAAGAAGTAGAGGACCATAGCCATCGATCTGGTGGTTATATCTCAGTAACGAGCCTGTCGGTAGCCAAGGAGGCACAAGCTTTGGGCGTGGGAAAAAGACTGTTAAGGGCTCTAAAAGAAGTCGCTTTGGAACATGAACGAGAAGGCATTAACCTGACTTGTCATGATTATCTTATCTCATATTACGAAAAGCATGGCTTTGTTAATGAAGGAATATCCCAGTCAAGCTTTGCTGGGGAAACATGGTATGATATGGTCTGGCAGCCTGAAAATAAAGAAAACTAGCTAGGGAATGCCCTAGTTGGTTGCTTTTCTGCAATTTTTGAGATATAATATTATGGATTGTCAACAAGGAGGTAATACTTTTGTCCGAAAAATCAAGAGAAGAAGAAAAATTAAGCTTCAAAGAGCAGATTTTACGTGATTTAGAGAGAGTCAGAGAGAGAGAAAGAAGGGGGAAAGAAGATGAAAGTCCGACCACCCCAACTCCATCTTCTCAAGTAACTCCACCCGCTCCTTCTGAACAAGAACCAAATCTTGCCACAGAAGGTTTAATGGTAGACTCTCTGTCAACTGTGGATGAAATCCTTAAAAATGCCCCAAGTGTGCCACCACGCCCAAGTTTTGAATCAAGCGAAGTGACAGCACCAGAACCAGAAGAGTCAAAACTAGAAGAGCCCGCACCAGCCAAGATTGATGCTGTAGAGCCTAAAAAGGAAGACAAAGAGTTTAACACTACTCCAACTAAAGTGGCTGTTTCCTATAAAACGGATGACAAAAAAGAAGAATCAGTCCCTCCTGTTGTGGAGAATGTAGTCCCTGCTCCAGTTGAGAAAGTTGATAACCTAGCAGATGCTCCACGACGCAGTCGTCGTGAAGGAACAAAGCCAGCTAAGAAAAAGAAGAAATCAAAAGCTAAAGGTTGCTTGCTTACTTTCCTAGTTCTTCTAGTGCTTGGAGGTATTGGTGGCTTCTTTGGTTATGGATACGTTAAAGAATCCTTGAAACCTGTTGATGCAAGTTCTAAGGACTATGTGACAGTTCAAATCCCGAAAGGTTCAAATGTTCAAGAAATTGGGAGCACTTTGGAAAAATCTGGTCTTGTTAAACATGGACTTATCTTTAGCTTTTATGCTAAATATAAGGGCGCAGACTTAAAATCAGGTTATTACAACTTGAAGAAGAGCATGAGTACGGATGAATTGATCCAAGAATTGCAAAAGGGGGGAACTCCTGAACCACAAGAACCAGCTCTTGCAAGTCTGACAATTCCAGAAGGATATACATTAGAGCAAATCGCTCAAACAGTAGGACAACTTCAAGGTGAATTTAAAGAACCTCTTACTGCGGATGCTTTCTTGGCAAAAGCTCAAGATGAGACCTTTATCTCTCAAGTAGTAGCCAAGTATCCAAACTTGCTTGGAAGTCTACCAACAAAAGATAGCGGGGTTCGTTATCGCCTAGAAGGTTACCTTTTCCCAGCAACTTATACTATCAAAGAAAGCACTACAGTTGAAAGTTTGATTGATGAGATGGTAGCTGCTATGGATAAGGCCTTGTCACCATATTACGCTACGATCAAAGAAAGGAATCTGACAGTCAATGAATTGCTCAGCATTGCCTCACTTGTCGAAAAAGAAGGTGCTAAGACCGAAGACCGCAAGAAAATCGCAGGTGTCTTCTATAACCGCTTGAATGTTGGTATGCCACTTCAAAGTAATATCGCTATCCTATATGCTCAAGGAAAACTTGGTCAAAAGATTAGTTTAGCAGATGACGCTGGAATTGATACAACGATTGATTCACCATACAATGTTTATACACACCTTGGCCTCATGCCTGGACCGGTTGATAGCCCAAGTTCAGATGCGATTGAAGCAAGTGTAAACCAGACAAAGAGTGAGTACTTGTACTTTGTAGCCAATGTAGAAGATGGTAAAGTGTACTTTGCAACGACAAAAGAAGAACATGATCAAAACGTTGCAGAACACATCAATAGCAAACTAACCCAATCAAGTAGTTCAAACTAAAATTATGTGGTTTTCCACATAATTTTGTTTTAAAAACAAATTAAGAAAAGAAAGTTGAGAAAAATGGCAGAAAAAACTTACCCAATGACCCTTGAAGAAAAGGAAAAACTAGAAAAAGAATTAGAGGAGTTGAAACTCGTTCGACGTCCCGAAGTCGTAGAGCGTATTAAGATTGCTCGTTCCTATGGAGACCTTTCAGAAAATAGTGAGTATGAAGCAGCGAAAGATGAACAAGCTTTTGTTGAAGGACAAATTTCAAGCTTGGAAACTAAAATCCGCTATGCTGAAATCGTTAATAGCGATGCAGTTGCCCAAGATGAGGTAGCAATCGGTAAGACTGTAACGATCCAAGAAGTCGGTGAAGATGACGAAGAAGTCTATATCATCGTCGGTTCTGCAGGTGCAGATGCTTTTGCTGGTAAGGTTTCAAATGAGAGCCCGATTGGGCAAGCCTTGATCGGTAAAAAGACTGGTGATACAGCGACCATTGAGACACCAGTTGGTAGCTATGATGTAAAAATCTTGAAGGTTGAAAAAACAGCCTAAATAGGATGAAAAAGGAGTAGTGGAGGTCTTGTCTTGCTCAACTCCTTTTTGGTTTTTTGAATAAATAGGAGACTATATGAGTGAAAATAAGAAGAAAAATAAAATGGAGCGTGGATTAACCAATCGCCACGTTCAGGTGATGGCCATTGCTGGGACAATCGGAACAGGACTTTTCCTAGGTGCTGGTCGTTCTATCAGCCTTACTGGACCTTCTATCATCCTGATTTACATGATTACAGGAGCCTTTATGTTTTTGATGATGAGGGCTGTTGGAGAGATGCTCTACCAGGATCCAGAACAGCATACTTTTATCAACTTTATCACCCGTCATTTGGGGAAAGGCTGGGGGTATTTCTCGGTATGGTCTTATTGGTTGTCTGTCGTCTTTATCGGTATGGCAGAAATCACTGCGATTTCGCATTATGTTCAGTTTTGGTTTCCTAGCTGGCCTAGTTGGTTGATTCAGATTGTCTTTTTAACGATTTTGGCCTTGGTCAATCTGATTGCGGTTAAGCTCTTTGGAGAAGTCGAGTTTTGGTTTGCAATGGTTAAGATTGTGGCTATTTTAGCTATGATTGCAACGGGAGCCTTTATGGTTTTAACTGGATTTGAGACGCCACATGGGGCTGCAAGTCTGGCAAATATCAGCGACCAGTTCTCTCTTTTTCCAAACGGAGTCATGAACTTTGTCATGGCCTTTCAAATGGTATTTTTTGCCTATTTGATGATTGAGTTTATCGGGGTGACAACTTCTGAAACGAAGAATCCTCGTCAAGTTTTACCCAAGGCCGTTAAGGAAATTCCTCTCCGAATTGTCTTCTTCTATGGTGGAGCTCTATTAGCCATTATGTCTATCATTCCCTGGAGAGAACTTGCTTCTTCAGATTCACCATTTGTAACGGTCTTTGAGCTAGCAGGTATCAAGTGGGCGGCAGCTCTGATTAACTTTGTCGTTTTGACGTCGGCAGCGTCTGCTCTTAACTCAACTCTCTACTCAACAGGTCGACACCTCTACCAGATTGCTCATGATTCGCCCAATCGCTTCTTAAAAGCGATTAAGGCAGATACTCTTTCTCGTCACAATGTTCCGCAAAATGCCATCATCGCCTCAGCAATCTTGATTGCTCTGGCTGCCTTTATCAATGTTTTGCCAGGTGTTTCCGATGCCTTTGCTTTGATTACGGCGTCCTCATCAGGTGTTTACATCGCGATTTATATCTTGATCATGGTGGCTCACCTCAAATACCGCAAGTCACAAGACTTCATGGCGGATGGCTACCTCATGCCTCAGTATCGTTTGCTCAATCCCCTAACGATCCTCTTTTTTGTCTTTGTTTTTGTGACTCTCTTTTTGCAAGAGTCTACTTTCATGGGGGCAGTTGGTTCAGCCATCTGGATTATCGGTTTCGGAATTTATAGTCAGTGGAAATTTAGAAAATAAATCATGAACTCATCAACTCTGCTTGGTGAGTTTTTTCTAGTTTGACAGTCTATTGAAATAGGATTATAATCAAGCTGTATCAGTTTTTAGGAGGTTTGGATGTACGTTAGATTGGAAAATAAGGAATCTCATAAAGCGCAAGAAATAGGGAATCTGATTCGCACTTATAATCGTTCCAAAAGAGAAGAGGCTGCAAGTGAGCCACTGAATCTTTATCTCGAAGACGAAAAGGGCAATCTTATGGCAGGCTTAGTAGCTGAGACTTTCGGAAATTGGTTGGAAATTGAGTATTTGTTTGTAACAGAGGAACTGCGAGGGCAAGGAATCGGTTCAAAACTATTGCAACAGGCAGAAAATGAAGCTAAGAATCGAAACTGTCGTTTTGCTTTCGTCAATACTTACCAGTTTCAAGCGCCAGATTTTTATAAAGGGCATGGCTACAAGGAAGTCTTTACCTTGCAAGACTATCCCTACACAGGGAAAAGATTTTATTACCAAAAGGATTTGTAAGCTGAATATGAAAGTATAAAGCAAAGAGGGATTTTTCACATCACTATGGAGGTGGGCTAATGGACATAATATTAGATATGGGCAACGTTTTATTAGAATGGAACAAGGATAAGATTTTGCAAGGTGTTTCGGAGATAAAGAAAGATTATCTGATTTTAGATAAGACTATTTTTCAGTCGGGGCTTTGGGAGAGATTAGATCTTGGTACCATGACGAGAGAAGAATTAGTGCTTAAAGTTGTGTCCATGATTGGAAGGACCTATCAAAAGAAGGTCGAAGAAGTTATCTGGAACTGGCCTAGCTACATTGACATTTATACGGAAGTCTTTCCTGTCTTGTCAGAACTAAAGAAAAAGGGGCATCGCATCTTTGTCTTGTCCAATACCTCAAAGGTATTTTATGACTTGCTGGAAGAGCAGCTATCTCCCATAAAAGAACTTTTAGATGGCTTTATCCTATCTTGTGATATAAAAGCTATAAAGCCTGATTTGGCAATGTTTAAGGAGATTCTCGACAAATACCAGTTAGATCCTACAAATTGTGTCTTTCTAGATGATATTGAGGACAATACAAACGCAGCCCAGAAATTGGGCATCAAGGCCTATCAGGTCAAGAAAAGAAGTGATGTCGTCGATATTTTGAAATCCTATATTTAAAGGCAACACTCTCTATTTTTGTGGTAGAGAGTTTTTTTGTTAATAAAATCTTACAAAATGACATTTATATATTGCATTAAGTTAGATATATGGTATAATGTTTTTAAAAGAAGCGTAACTTTTTAAAAATGTGAAGGAGGACGCTAGTGGCTAAAAATTTAAAATTAAAATTAGCTCGTGTGGAGCTTGACTTGACACAAGGGGATTTGGCAGAAGCTGTGGGTGTTACTAGGCAGACTATAGGCTTGATTGAAGCTGGGAAATACAATCCTAGTCTTTCCCTTTGCCAGTCCATTTGCAGATGCTTAGGCAAAACTTTAGATCAATTATTTTGGGAGGAAGAAGATGAAAAATAGAAAAAAACTTGTGATCAAAGATGAACGTACGGAAAAATTGGATGGAAAGATTTCAGGAGAAATTCTCTTGGGAATGTGCCTATTTTTGGCACTGGAAATTTTTGCCAAAGTTTATATTTTCAATTTAACGCTTTTGTCCTATTTGCCAGAATTACTTTTATTGATTGGAGTTGGTTTGTATGCCATTATTCGCCGCATGTATGTAGGAATTGATATTCGAGATATTGTTGAGAATACTGGAAAAGAAAGAATTTTATCTGCTTTGGGATTTTCTATAGTGGTTTTATTGATTGATATCGTAGGCAATCGCGAGGAACTGATCAGTCTATTGACTTGGAAGTACTCCCTAAAAGTGGTTCTAGCAGTTATCATCTATCTCGTTGGGAGTTATTCTATGGATAGAGTTATCCTATACTTGAATCGCAGAAATCAGCAAGTTTGGGAGGAAGAAGATGAAAAATAGATTTTTTTATTATCAATTACTAGACGAAAGAGAAGAACAACTGATGAATAAAGCGGGGGCTGAAAGTTTCTATATCTCTATAGCTTTCTTGCTTTTATCTTATATGATTACAGTATTAGCACCAAGTCTTTTTAATCCGAGAATGATTCTCATCATTATCATTATTGGAACTTCTTACTTTTTCGGCCGTGCTCGAGATTTGGGTGTGAACTACTATAGTCGTTTTCATTTTACAATTATAGGGTGTTTGCTGGTAACTCTCGCTATTACGACTCTTTTGATGTTGCAGAATTATCAATTCAATATCGAAATTTATCAGCACAATCCTCTGAACTTTAAATACTTGTCTGCTTGGGTCATTACTTATCTGATTTACCTTCCTTGGGTTTTTATCGGCAATCTCGGGCTTAAAAGTTATGGCGAATGGGCTCAAAAAAAGTTCGAGCAAGATATGGATGAACTGGAGAACGGAGAATAGCTTGTTAGTTTTTTATCAATCTCGGTAAAATGTGTTATAATAGTACTAATTTATCGGATGGTGTGAAAGTGGTAGAATATGTTCATACCTTTGTAAAGTAGGAAGAAGGAAAACAGATGTATCCAGATGATAGTTTGACATTGCACACGGACTTGTACCAGATTAACATGATGCAAGTTTACTTTGACCAAGGAATTCACAATAAGAAGGCGGTTTTTGAGGTTTACTTCCGCCAGCAACCGTTTAATAACGGCTATGCGGTTTTTGCTGGTTTGGAAAGAATTGTACATTATCTTGAAGACTTACGCTTTTCAGATAGCGATATTGCCTACTTGGAGACGCTTGGGTATCATGGAGAATTCTTGGATTACCTACGAAATCTCAATTTAGAACTAACGGTTCGTTCTGCTCAGGAAGGGGACTTGGTTTTTGCTAATGAGCCGATTGTGCAGGTTGAAGGACCTCTAGCCCAATGTCAATTGGTCGAAACGGCTCTCTTAAACATCGTTAACTTTCAAACCTTGATAGCGACCAAGGCAGCACGTATTCGTTCAGTCATTGAAGATGAGCCTTTGATGGAATTCGGGACACGTCGTGCGCAAGAAATGGATGCAGCTATCTGGGGAACACGCGCAGCCGTGATTGGTGGCGCCAATGGAACCAGTAACGTGCGTGCTGGTAAACTCTTTGATATTCCTGTCTTGGGGACTCATGCCCATGCCTTGGTACAAGTTTATGGAAACGACTATGAAGCTTTCAAGGCTTATGCGGCGACCCATCGTGACTGTGTCTTTCTAGTAGATACTTATGACACGTTGCGAATCGGTGTGCCAGCTGCCATTCAGGTAGCGCGTGAGTTGGGAGACAAGATTAACTTTAAGGGCGTTCGTATCGACTCTGGGGATATTGCCTACATTTCCAAGAAAGTCCGTCAGCAACTGGACGAGGCTGGCTTTACAGAGGCTAAGATTTATGCTTCCAATGACCTTGATGAAAATACTATCCTCAATCTCAAGATGCAAAAGGCCAAGATTGATGTCTGGGGTGTGGGAACCAAGCTGATTACAGCCTATGATCAGCCAGCTCTTGGGGCAGTTTATAAGATTGTGGCTATTGAAGATGAAAATGGCCAGATGCGCAATACCATCAAATTGTCCAATAATGCTGAAAAAGTGTCTACGCCAGGTAAGAAGCAGGTATGGCGCATTACCAGTCGTGAAAAAGGCAAGTCAGAGGGTGACTACATTACCTATGATGGCGTAGATGTTGCTAGCATGACAGAAATCAAGATGTTCCATCCAACTTATACCTATATCAAAAAGACCGTTCGAAATTTTGATGCCGTTCCTCTCTTGGTGGATATTTTCAAAGCAGGAACATTAGTTTACAGCTTGCCTAGTTTGACTGACATCCAGGCCTATGCTCGTAAGGAATTTGACAAGCTATGGGATGAATACAAACGCGTGCTCAATCCGCAACACTATCCAGTAGACTTGGCGCGTGATATTTGGCAAGATAAGATGGACTTGATTGATAAGATGCGCAAGGAAGCTCTTGGCGAAGGAGAAGAAGAATGAGTTTGCAAGAGACCATTATCCAGCAACTAGGTGTCAAGCCAGTGATTGACGCCCAGGAAGAAATTCGTCGTTCGGTTGATTTCTTAAAGAGATACTTAAAAAAACACCCCTTCCTTAAAACCTTTGTACTAGGGATTTCTGGAGGACAAGACTCAACCTTAGCAGGGCGTTTGGCGCAATTAACTATGGAAGAAATGCGAGCAGAGACAGGAGATGACAACTACCAATTTATCGCTGTCCGCCTGCCATATGGAGTGCAAGCTGATGAAGCAGATGCTCAAAAAGCCCTCGCTTTCATCCAGCCGGATGTCAGCTTGGTTGTGAATATCAAGGAATCAGCTGACGCTATGACAGCAGCAGTTGAAGCGACAGGAAGCTCTGTTTCAGACTTTAATAAGGGAAATATCAAGGCTCGTAGTCGCATGATTGCTCAATATGCGCTTGCAGGGGCACATAGTGGTGCGGTTATGGGAACAGACCATGCTGCGGAAAATATCACAGGTTTCTTTACCAAGTTTGGTGACGGTGGTGCAGACATTCTCCCTCTTTACCGCCTCAATAAACGTCAAGGAAAACAACTCTTGAAGGAACTTGGTGCAGACTCCGCCCTTTATGAAAAAATTCCAACAGCAGATTTGGAAGAAGAAAAACCAGGTATTGCAGACGAAGTAGCCTTGGGAGTCACTTACAATGAAATTGATGATTACCTCGAAGGCAAACAAGTCAGCCCAGAAGCCCAAGCGATTATTGAAAACTGGTGGCACAAAGGCCAACACAAACGCCACCTACCAATCACCGTTTTTGATGACTTTTGGGAGTAAAAAGGTCCTGTGGACCTTTTTACCCTGAGCCTAGAAATGAGAAAGCGAGGAAGGTCCTGTGGACCTTTTTAGCCCGAGTCTAGAAACGGGAAAACGAGGCAGATTCGGTAACTCGTAGAGTTCGATTTTCCTTGTCTCACCCCCGCAACGATGACTAGGTTTGAAAAAGCTTGGTAAAGCGCATTTCAAACCAGACAGCGACTGCGTCAAGTAACTAGATGAAAAACTTATTTTCTAGCTGTTACTGAGTATAGTCTTTTTACCCCGAGTCTAGAAATGAGAAAGCGAGGAAGGCCCGAGGAACCTTTTTAGCTTCTTGCCTAGAAACTGGGAAGCAAGAATAACCTCCAGTGGAGGTTTTTACCCTGAGCCTAGAAATGAGAAAGCGAAGAAGGTCCGGGAGATCTTTTTAGCTTGAGCCTTAAGCTTAGAAAGCGAGGTAACATTATGAAAGCAATCGGTACGCAAATGTTACAGACAGAACGTTTGATTTTAAGAAGATTTGTGGAGAGTGATGCGGAAGCCATGTTTCAAAATTGGGCTTCATCTGCTGAGACTCTGACCTATGTCACCTGGGATCCTCATCCGAATGTTGACGTGACTCGAAACTCGATTCGAAATTGGGTTGCATCTTATACCAATCCCAACTATTACAAATGGGCCATTTGTCTCAAAGAAAAACCAGAGCAAGTGATAGGAGATATCAGCATCGTTGAGATGAATGAGGATGATTCTTGTTGTGAAATTGGCTATATTTTAGGTAAAACCTATTGGGGCCGTGGTATGATGACAGAGGCCTTGAAAGCTGTGTTAGACTTCTGTTTTACTCAAGCAGGATTTCAGAAAGTTAAAGCACGTTATGCCAGTCTCAACCCAGCTTCAGGCCGAGTCATGGAAAAGGCTGGAATGACCTATCTAAAAAACATTGCCAATGGGGTTGAGAGAAAAGACTACGTTGCGGACCTTATTTATTACCAGATTAAAAAGAACTAAGAAATGACCTGAGCTTCAAAATTTAACTTTTGAAGCTCAGGTCATTTTCTTCTGCTCTTTTATTTTAACTCATAAAGCCAGTCATCGCCGTCTTTATAGTAAAAGAATTCACTGAGATCCTCTTCTAGAAACACACGAAGCATATCAGACATATCATCGGTTGCAAGTTTTAGATGAGATAGATTGTCAAAATTCTCCCACCAGACTTTCCCTTCGTCTGAAGATTGGAGTTCACCAGTAAAGTGTTCTGTCTTGTAAAAAAGGACGACATACCGATAATCCTCGTCATCGTACCAGTCTTTGATACCACAAAGTTGAGGTTTGGATATGGTTAGTCCAGTTTCTTCCTTGACTTCTCTGATAACTGCATCGGTAAAAGATTCCCCACGCTCTACATGACCACCAGGAAAAGTGATGCCGGGCCAGTCGGGACTAACTCGATTTTGAACTAGAACTTTGTTTCCGTTTTTAATCATGCACATGTTGACAAATTCGACTAATTCTCGTCTGTTCATATTGTTTTTCCTATTTTGTTAGTAACTTTTCCACGACGTTTAACTTTCGCATGGTCAAATCCACGCCAAAAAGTTTTTCAAGATAGTTGGTATTGAGCTTTTTTCGTTTTGCAGTTCTAGGGAGATAGAGGTAGAGACAGTGATCGCCTACACAAATTTCTTCCTCACCGTAGTCAGCTTTCAAATTTTCTAATGGCAGACTTTGGATAAATCCTTGATAAAGGATCACATGCACACGATCATGAAGATAGTCTTCTCTAAATGAGTTCTCTTGAACAATCTTTTCAAAATCGTCCTTATTCTTGATAACCATTTTTAAGTCAGCTCCAATTTTTTCCTTTATTAGAGTATGAATGCGTTCTCGTATTTCTTCTAAATCTAAGTCACTTTCAAGAATGATATTCCCACTTTGAATATAGGTTCGAACGTGTTGAAAACCAGCTTCTGTCAAAATATTTACCAAATAAGACATTTTTGGGATAGCATTTTTTCCATTGGGAGTAACGCCTCTTAGTAAAATAATATGTTCCAAAGGACTTCCTTTCTTATTTGGTATTTATTGGATTTGAGCCTGCCACCCAGCCGGTACAGAGGGCAGAAGTGATGTTAAACCCACCCGTGTGGGCATTGATATCCAGTACCTCGCCAGCAAAGTGGAGCCCAGAGACTAGCTTACTTTCAAGGGTTTTAGGATTGATTTCCTTAAGACTGACGCCTCCTTTGGTAACGAAGGACTTAGCCAGAGACATTTTGTCAGTGACAGGGATTTTGAGGGCCTTGATGGACTGGAGAAGTTGTTCCCGTTCTTTCTCAGTCAGCTGTTTGACTTTGTCAGGATAGCCTTGCACCAAAAATTCTGCCAAACGTTCTGGAAGCAAAGTTTTTAAAGCATTTTTCAAGGATTTTTCCCGATTTTCTTCTAGAAATGCAGCTAAGTCCTTCTCAGAAAGTTGAGGCAAGACATCCAGTGAGAGGATCTCACCACCCTTGACAAAGCTGGACATGCGTAGGACAGCAGGGCCAGATAAACCAAAGTGGGTAAAGAGCAAATCATGAGTGATGACATACTTGCCATAGCTTAGGGTCACATCGTCTAGTGAAATGCCCTGAAGCGCTTTGTGAGGGAAATCAGTCAGAAGCGGACTCTCGGCCGCCTCAAGCTCGGTAATGGTGTGCTTAAAATGGCGGGCGATCTCATGTCCAAATCCAGTTGAACCTGTAGAAGGATAGGATTTACCACCAGTTGTCACAATCAGTTTATCACAAGTGAAGGTTTGATCTGCGGACTTCAGGACAAACTGGTTATCCACCTTTTTAACCGAAACAATCTCTGTTTGAGTAGCGACTTGACCACCGAGTTCAGTGATTTTCTTCTCCAAAGCTTCAATAATGGTTCGAGACTTGTCGCTAGCAGGAAAGACGCGTCCGTGGTCCTCGACCTTAAGTTTGACTCCATTTTCCGTAAAAAAGTTGATGATATCATGGTTATCAAACTGGGAGAAGACACTGTAAAGAAAGCGCCCATTCCCAGGGATGCCAGCCAGTAGGTCGTCTAAACTCCCGTTGTTGGTTACGTTACAACGACCACCGCCTGTTCCAGCTAATTTTTTACCAAGTTTTCGATTTTTTTCGATGAGTAGAGTTTTCTGACCATAAAAGCTACTGGAAATCGTAGCCATCATGCCAGCAGGTCCACCACCGATGACAATAGTATCAAAATGTTTCATAGCTCTATTGTACCACAAAAAACAAGAGATGCTTGGCATCTCTTGTTGCTCATAATCTTAGTTGATTTCATATCCCATCAACAATCCGCCATCTTCTGCATAAAAACTGCAGAGACCAGATGTTGGAATGATTTTGATATTGGCTTGAGGGAATGTTTCCAGCAAGCGTTCTGACAATTGCTGACAGAATTTTTCATTACTGCGATGAGCCATGACGATACGACCACCAGCATAGCCAGCCTTGATGAGTTCCTCATAGGCTGCTTGAAGGGACTTTTTAGCACCACGAGCCTTTTGAAGAAGCTCTAGGGTTCCAGTTTCACTTGCTTCCCCAACCATACGGATGTTGAGAAGGCCAACAACTGCACCGATAAGCTTACTCAAACGACCATTTTTGACCAAGTTATCAACTTTAGCAAGAACAAAGAGCAACTTCGTTTTTTCTTGGTAGGCTGTAATAGCTTCAACAACTTCCTCATGAGAAAGTCCTTGGTCAATCAAGTCATTGATTTTTTCGACAATCAAGTCAACTTCCCCACCTGCAGATAAACTATCAATCACATGAATCTGAGTGTTAGGGTGTTCTTCAAGGTAGATATTTTTAGCGAGTTGTGCACTATTATGACTACCTGAAAGAGTACCAGTGATAGTAACGGCAAAAATATGTTTGGCACCTTCAAATGCACGCAAGTAATCATCAGGGCTAGGACAAGCTGATTTTGAAGCCTCAGAAGTCGCATACATGGTTTTCATCATGTGGTCAATGTCGAGATTGGCATCATCAATAAAGACCTGATCAGCTACTTGAATGGTTAAAGGAACACTAACAAATTCAGTATCAATAGCAGGAGTTGCCAGTTGACGATAATCACAACCAGAGTCAGCTACAATCTTCCAAGTCATAGAAATTCTCCATCTTTGTCACTTATACATTGACAAAGGTTCTGTCTTTTTTTACAATTATATCATGAAAGCCCTTGAAACAAAAGTACCACCTCTCTGTTGTCACAAGTAGAAAGAAATTGTTATGTCTGAACGTAAAATATCTGAAAAATCTCTTGAAAATCTCAGAAAATCAAATCAAGAATCCAATTTCTTGACCAGAGAAGCGATTGAGACTGCTCTTTTGCAACTTCTGGAAAAAAAAGACTTGGCTAAGATTAGTATTTCAGAGTTGGTCAAGCGGGCGGGTGTCTCACGCGCTGCCTTTTATCGCAATTATGATTCTAAAGAAGCAATTTTAGAAAGTGTTTTTAAACGCAGTGTTCATAATATCATGGAACAATTGAGCCACTACGATGTCAGAACAGACCTTTATCTAGTCTGGGTTCACCTTTTTCGAGCAGCCAAGAAAGAAGCCAAGGTTATCCAACTTGCTCTGGACTACCACTTGGAAAAGATTTTTATCCAAGCCATGCAGGAATTTCTGGAAAAATACCACGGAAAATCAAAAGGTGTCAGCAGCTACCTTCATTCCTTTTGGAGTTCTGCCATCGTATCGGTTCTGCTCAAATGGATCAAGGATGGCATGAAGGTTCCAGCTGAAAAGATTGCAGATTTACGCTTGCCATTTTTCAAAAAATAGAGGACAAGGAGAAGACTTATGACAGAAAAAAGACTAGCTTGGGATGAGTACTTTGCAGCCCAGGCCTTACTGATTGCCAATCGTTCGACCTGTAAACGTGCCAAGGTGGGGGCTGTCCTAGTCAAGGACAATAAGGTGATTTCAACAGGCTACAATGGTTCCGTATCAGGAACGGAGCACTGCATCGACCACGAATGTCTTGTCATTGAAGGACACTGTGTCCGAACCCTTCACGCCGAGGTCAATGCCATCTTGCAAGGAGCCGAACGAGGGGTACCTAAGGGATTTACAGCTTATGTAACCCATTTCCCTTGTCTGAACTGCACCAAACAACTGCTACAAGTTGGCTGTAAGCGCGTAGTTTATATCAACCAGTACCGAATGGATGACTATGCCCAATACCTTTATCACGAAAAAGGTACCGAGTTAACCCATTTACCATTAGAGACTGTTCAGACAGCTCTCCAAGAGGCAGATTTGATTTAGAAATTAATAAAAATAGGTGGTTTATAAAGCTTTTTAAACCATTTTTTGATATAATAAGAAGAATAAATTGAAAGAAGGAATTCAGAAAATGGGAAAAATTGAAGTCATTAATCATCCACTTATTCAACACAAGTTGTCAATCTTGCGTCGTACAGACACTTCTACAAAAGCTTTTCGTGAGTTAGTAGATGAGATTGCAATGTTGATGGGATATGAAGTACTTCGTGATCTTCCACTTGAAGATGTGGAAATCGAAACACCAATCACAAAAACAGTTCAAAAACAATTAGCTGGTAAAAAATTGGCGATTGTCCCAATCTTGCGTGCAGGTATCGGGATGGTAGATGGGCTCTTGAGCTTGGTTCCAGCAGCAAAAGTTGGACATATCGGTATGTACCGTGATGAAGAAACCCTTCAACCAGTTGAATACTTGGTGAAATTGCCTGAGGATATTGACCAACGTCAAATCTTTGTAGTGGATCCAATGTTGGCAACAGGTGGTTCAGCTATCTTGGCTGTTGACTCCCTTAAAAAACGTGGGGCATCAAACATTAAGTTTGTCTGTCTGGTAGCTGCTCCAGAAGGAGTGAAAGCTCTTCAAGCAGCTCACCCAGACGTAGAAATCTTTACAGCAGCTCTGGACGAGCACTTGAATGAACATGGCTATATTGTTCCAGGTCTCGGAGATGCTGGAGACCGCTTGTTCGGTACCAAATAAGACTCAGATGGAGTTTTAAAGATGAAATTGGAGGATGTTTCTAATTTCGCAAGGAGGTTGAATTTTTGGTTCTGTCGATAGTATAGAGCAAAAATTTGACCTTTTTTGACCAAAAAGATATAATAGTTCTGTAGTGAGTCGTAAGACTAAGAAAATTCAACATTAAAAGGAGAAATGAATGATTCCTGTAGTTATTGAACAAACAAGCCGTGGAGAACGTTCCTATGATATTTACTCTCGTCTTCTGAAAGACCGCATCATCATGCTAACAGGTCCAGTTGAAGACAACATGGCCAACTCCGTTATCGCCCAATTACTCTTCTTGGATGCCCAAGACAGCACAAAAGATATTTACCTTTATGTCAATACACCTGGAGGTTCTGTGTCAGCTGGTTTGGCAATCGTTGATACCATGAACTTTATCAAGGCAGATGTCCAAACAATCGTTATGGGGATGGCTGCATCTATGGGGACTGTCATTGCATCAAGTGGAGCAAAAGGCAAACGCTTTATGCTACCAAATGCTGAATACATGATTCACCAACCAATGGGTGGTACAGGTGGTGGTACTCAACAGACAGATATGGCAATCGCTGCAGAGCACTTGCTTAAAACTCGTAAGACTTTGGAGCAAATCCTTGCGACTAACTCAGGTAAATCAGTTGAGCAAATTCATGCAGATGCGGAACGTGATTACTGGATGAGTGCCCAAGAAACACTTGAATATGGCTTTATTGATGAAATCATGGCTAACAATTCTTTGAGCTAATAAAGCTAAAAAGCAAACTCGACGGAGTTTGCTTTTTTTGATATAATAGGAGAAGATTTCTTAGAAAGAGGATTCATCATGTTTGAAAAGGTCAATCGTTCAGGATTAATCATCTATCTTTACTATAATCGAGATGCAAAAAAACTTCAGGAATACGGTGACATCTGTTACCATTCTAAGAAGCATCGTTACTTGCAGCTCTATGTTCCAACTGAGGAGCTAGATGACTTAGTTGAGAGATTAGGTAAGGAAAGATTTATCAAAAAAATAAGACGTTGCCACATTCAAGAGTTAGAAACTCCCTTTGTTGGCAATCTCTATCGCACTGAGGAAAACGTTATCATTTAAAAAATGAGATAAATGTGTTGACAATTTTCTGATAATTCGGTATATTCTTAACATACTATTTTTGAAACAACTATAAGGAGATTAAAAATGAAGAAAAAATTTGCCCTATCTTTTGTGGCTCTTGCTAGCGTAGCTCTCCTCGCTGCTTGTGGAGAGGTCAAGTCAGGAGCGTCAAATACAACTGGTAACCCAGTAGACGAAAAGACTATCAAAATCGGTTTTAACTTTGAAGAAACAGGTGCTGTAGCTGCCTATGGTACTTCTGAACAAAAAGGTGCCCAACTTGCTGTTGATGAAATCAATGCTGCAGGTGGTATCGATGGAAAACAAATCGAAGTTGTAGACAAAGACAACAAATCTGAAACTGCTGAGGCAGCCTCTGTTACAACTAACCTAGTGACCCAATCAAAAGTTGCAGCTATCGTAGGACCTGCGACATCTGGTGCAACTGCCGCAGCTGTAGCAAATGCTACTCAAGCAGGAGTGCCATTGATTTCACCAAGTGCGACTCAAGACGGTTTGACCAAAGGTCAAGAATATCTATTTATCGGAACTTTCCAAGATAGCTTCCAAGGGAAGATTATTTCAAACTATGTGACAAACAAATTGAACGCTAAGAAGGTTGTTCTATATACTGACAATGCAAGTGACTATGCTAAAGGTATTGCTAAATCTTTCCGCGAAGCCTACAAAGGTGAAATTGTTGCAGACGAAACTTTTGTGGCAGGTGATACAGATTTCCAAGCAGCCCTTACTAAAATGAAAGGGAAAGAGTTTGACGCTATCGTTGTTCCAGGTTATTACACAGAAGCAGGTAAAATCGTAAACCAAGCGCGTGGTATGGGAATTGATAAACCTATCGTTGGTGGTGACGGCTTTAACGGTGAAGAATTTGTTCAACAAGCAACTGCTGAAAGAGCATCAAACATTTACTTCATCTCAGGATTCTCAACTACAGTTGATGTTTCTGCAAAAGCTAAAGCTTTCCTTGAAGCCTACCGTGCAAAATACAACGAAGAACCTTCAACATTCTCAGCTTTGGCCTATGACTCAGTTTATCTAGTAGCCAATGCTGCAAAAGGTGCTAAAAACTCAGGTGAAATCAAGGACAACCTTGCTAAAACCAAAGACTTTGATGGTGTGACTGGTCAAACGAGCTTTGATGCAGATCACAACACAGTGAAAACGGCTTACATGATGACCATGAATAATGGTAAAGTGGAAGCAGCAGAAGTTGTAAAACCATAACATTAGAATAGTAGTTGAAATAGGGAATGAGCCTTTGACTCACTCCCTGTTTCGGTGTTTATGAACTTGTGAAAATTGAGAAATTTTCTAAAAAATAACGATAGAAAAGAGTGAATGCTATGCTCCAACAACTTGTGAATGGTTTAATTCTGGGTAGTGTTTATGCACTTTTGGCCCTGGGTTATACCATGGTTTATGGAATTATCAAACTCATCAACTTCGCCCACGGTGATATTTATATGATGGGAGCCTTTATTGGTTACTTTTTGATTAATTCTTTCCAAATGGATTTCTTTTTAGCTTTAATTATTTCAATGGCAGGGACCGCACTACTTGGTGTCGTGATTGAATTTCTTGCCTACCGTCCTTTGCGACACTCTACACGTATTGCTGTATTGATTACTGCTATCGGAGTGTCTTTCCTACTGGAATACGGGATGGTTTATCTAGTAGGCGCCAATACTCGTGCCTTCCCTCAGGCCATTCAAACAGTTCGCTATGATTTAGGACCAATCAGCTTGACAAATGTTCAGTTAATGATTTTAGCAGTTTCCTTACTCCTGATGATTTTGTTGCAATTGATTGTCCAAAAAACAAAAATGGGGAAAGCCATGCGTGCTGTATCAGTTGATAGTGACGCAGCTCAATTGATGGGAATCAACGTAAACCGTACTATCAGTTTTACTTTTGCTTTGGGTTCAGCCCTTGCTGGAGCAGCAGGTGTCCTAATCGCCCTTTACTACAACTCTCTTGAACCTTTGATGGGTGTTACTCCAGGTCTAAAATCATTCGTTGCGGCCGTTCTTGGTGGTATCGGGATTATTCCTGGTGCAGCTCTAGGGGGATTTGTGATTGGCTTGTTGGAAACTTTTGCTACTGCCTTCGGTATGTCTGATTTCCGTGATGCCATCGTTTATGGAATCTTGCTTTTGATTCTGATTGTTCGTCCTGCAGGTATCCTTGGTAAGAATGTGAAAGAGAAGGTGTAAACAATGAAGACAAATCTTAAAGTAAATATTCTCTGGTTATTCCTTCTGTTAGCGGGGTATGGATTGGTTAGCGTATTGGTTTCTGCTGGTGTTCTCAATCTATTCCATATCCAAATTTTAGAACAAATTGGGATTAATATCATCCTTGCAGTAGGTTTGAACTTAATTGTTGGTTTTTCAGGACAATTCTCACTTGGTCATGCAGGTTTTATGGCAATTGGGGCTTATGCAGCAGCGATTATTGGTTCAAAATCACCAACCTATGGTGCCTTCTTTGGAGCAATGGTCTTGGGTGCCTTGATTTCTGGTGCAGTTGCTTTGCTCGTTGGGATTCCAACACTCCGTTTGAAGGGTGACTATCTGGCTGTTGCGACACTAGGTGTTTCAGAAATCATCCGTATTTTTATCATTAATGGTGGAAGTTTGACAAACGGTGCTGCTGGTATCCTAGGTATTCCAAACTTTACCAACTGGCAAATGGTTTATCTATTTGTGGTGATCACAACTATTGCAACTCTCAACTTCTTACGTAGTCCAATTGGACGCTCTACTTTATCTGTTCGTGAGGATGAGATTGCTGCAGAGTCTGTTGGGGTAAACACTACAAAAATCAAGATTATCGCTTTTGTCTTTGGTGCCATTACAGCAAGTATTGCTGGTTCACTTCAGGCCGGTTTTATCGGATCTGTTGTGCCAAAAGATTACACCTTTATTAATTCCATCAACGTGTTGATTATCGTAGTATTTGGTGGACTTGGATCGATTACTGGTACCATTGTTTCAGCGATTGTTTTGGGAATTTTAAATATGCTCCTTCAAGATGTAGCTAGCGTGCGTATGATTATCTACGCTTTGGCTCTTGTATTGGTTATGATTTTCAGACCGGGTGGACTTCTTGGAACATGGGAATTAAGTCTATCACGTTTCTTTAAAAAATCTAAGAAGGAGGGACAAAACTAATGGCATTACTTGAAGTTAAACAGTTAACCAAACATTTTGGCGGTCTAACAGCTGTTGGAGATGTCACTCTTGAATTGAACGAGGGAGAATTGGTTGGTCTGATTGGACCAAACGGGGCTGGTAAAACAACTCTTTTCAATCTCTTGACGGGTGTTTATGAACCAAGTGAAGGTACGGTGACACTAGATGGTCACCTCCTAAATGGGAAAACTCCTTATAAGATTGCTTCGCTTGGACTCAGTCGTACTTTCCAAAATATTCGTTTGTTCAAGGATCTGACAGTTTTAGACAATGTTCTCATCGCTTTTGGAAATCATCATAAACAACATGTCCTTGCGAGCTTTCTACGCCTACCAGCTTTTTATAAGAATGAGGAAGAATTAAAAAGCAAAGCTTTGGACTTGCTGAAGATCTTTGATTTGGATGGCGATGCAGATACACTTGCTAAGAATCTGGCCTATGGCCAACAACGTCGATTAGAAATCGTTCGTGCTCTGGCAACTGAACCTAAGATCCTCTTTTTGGATGAACCTGCAGCTGGGATGAATCCACAAGAAACAGCTGAATTGACAGAATTGATTCGCCGTATCAAAGACGAATTTAAAATTACCATCATGCTCATCGAACACGATATGAACTTGGTTATGGAAGTTACTGAGCGTATCTATGTTCTTGAATATGGTCGTTTGATTGCTCATGGTACTCCGGATGAGATCAAGAACAACAAACGCGTTATCGAAGCTTATCTAGGAGGTGAAGCCTAATGTCTATGTTAAAAGTTGAAAACCTCTCTGTGCATTACGGTATGATCCAAGCAGTTCGTGATGTAAGTTTCGAGGTTAATGAAGGTGAAGTTGTTTCCTTGATTGGTGCCAATGGTGCTGGTAAAACAACTATTCTTCGCACCCTTTCAGGTTTGGTTCGTCCAAGTGCTGGTAAAATTCAATTTTTAGGAAAAGAAATTCAAAAGATGCCAGCGCAAAAAATCGTGGCAGGTGGCCTTTCACAAGTTCCTGAAGGACGCCATGTTTTTCCAGGATTGACTGTTATGGAAAACTTAGAAATGGGAGCCTTTTTAAAGAAAAATCGTGAAGAAAATCAAGCCAACTTGAAAAAAGTTTTCTCACGTTTCCCGCGTCTGGAAGAACGCAAAAACCAAGATGCGGCAACTCTTTCAGGTGGTGAACAGCAGATGCTGGCTATGGGACGCGCGCTCATGTCAACACCTAAGCTCCTTCTCTTGGATGAGCCGTCAATGGGACTTGCCCCGATCTTTATCCAAGAAATTTTTGATATCATCCAAGATATTCAGAAGCAAGGAACAACGGTTCTCCTAATTGAACAGAACGCTAACAAGGCCCTTGCTATCTCTGACCGAGGTTATGTACTTGAAACAGGAAAGATTGTCCTATCAGGAACAGGAAAAGGACTCGCCTCATCAGAAGAAGTCAGAAAAGCATATCTAGGTGGCTAAAAAGGTCCGGGGGACCTTTTTAGTCGGCAGATAAGGATTGCACAAGCAATTCTCCTCTAGTCTGGGAGACTAGTTTAGGTTGCAGATGGAGATTGCGCAAGCAATCATCCAATCCAGTGGATTGTTTTAGTCGGTGGATGAGAGTTGCGCAGCAATTCCCCTATAGTCCGGGGGACCTTTTTAGTCGGCAGATAGAGATTGCGTAGCAATCATCAGATCCAGTGGATTGTTTTAGTCGGCGGATAAGGATTGCATAAGCAATCCTCCAATCCAGTGGATTATTTTATAGATGAATTTGAAGAGCTCCAAATTTGGGGTTCTTTTTTCGTTTGCTTACTATTTTGATAGGCCTGATTTGAGCCCCCGTTTTCTTAATATAGAATCTAACTTGACAAAAGCACGTGTTCATCATATAATTAAATAAACAAAAATATTGAACAAAGAGGTTGAAGATATGCTATCAGAAAAACAATTTAAACTTTTACGTTTTTTGTTGACCCACAAAGATGAAAACTTTACGCAGAGACAATTGGCTGAACAGCTAGACATCGCTTTGGGGACGGTAAATAATCTTCTCAAGGAATGTAAAGAAGAGAAGTGGATCAGTGAGGAAAATCACTTAACTGACTTAGGTGAGGAGGCTTTGGCTCCGTATCAGGTGAAGAATGCCATTATCATGGCTGCAGGTATGAGTAGCCGCTTTGCTCCTTTGTCTTATGAGCTACCTAAAGGATTGCTTCAAGTTAAAGGTGAGCGTTTGATTGAGAGAGAAATCAAGCAATTGCAAGAAGCTGGGATAGAGGACATTACAGTTATTGTAGGCTATCTGCAAGAAAAAATGTTCTATCTTGCTGAGAAGTTTGGCGTTAAAATCGTTGTAAATAATGATTACTACAAGTACAACAACTGTTCTTCTCTCATGCTAGTCAGAGATCAGCTTTCTAACACTTATATCTGCTCTTCGGATAATTATTTTGTAGAAAATCCGTTTGAGCGATACATTTACAGAGGTTATTATTCGACTATATTTGCAGAAGGAGACACAGACGAATACTGCTCTAAGGAAGACTCCAATCACACGATTATTGATATTCAAATCGGTGGGACGAATACTTGGGCTATGGTAGGGCATGTTTATTTTGATCGTGCATTTAGTGAAAAGTTCGTAGATATTTTAGAAACTGAATTTAAACATGAGCCGTATCGCGAACAGCTCTGGGAAGATTATTATAGTCGTCACGTCAAGGAACTTCCTTTGGAAGCTCGGCATTATTCAGCAGACATTGTTAAGGAGTTTGATTCACTAGATGAGTTGCGTCAGTTTGATGAACACTATTTGGTGAATACTAATTCGGAAATCATTGATAACATCTGTAAGACATTAGGATGTATAGCTTCAGATATTGTCAATATTAAACCCCTAAAAGACGGTTTAACCAACACTTCGTTTTCATTTGACTGCCTAGGGAAGAAATATGTTTACCGTCATCCAGGTAGAGGAACGGAGAATTATATCGATCGTGCTAGTGAAGCGGCTTCCATGGAAATTGCTGCAAAATTGAAGATTGACCGTACTTTTGTCGCTATGAACAAGGATGAGGGCTGGAAAATTTCAGAATTTATCCCTAACGCCAAGCAACTAGATTATGATAATTGGGATGATGTAGCAAAAGCAATGGAGCTCTTGAGACGCTTGCACCAATCTGGAGAAAAAACAGATCATTCCTTTAATCAATTTGAGGGAATTGATGATTTTAGACAAAAATTAAAGGCCAGCAATCGTTTTGAATTTGATGGACTTGAAGAGTTGGATAAGAATGTCTCAGTTCTCGAGAAGCTTTTACAAGAAGAACAAGCGAAAGAGGTTCTCTGCCATGGAGATTCTTATAGCCCAAATTTCTTGTTGAATGAAGCTGGAGAAATGAGCCTGATTGATTGGGAATATTCTGGTATGGGAGATCCAGCAGGAGATTTAGGAACCTTTATCGGGTGTTCAAATTATACAGTGGAAGAAGCTGAAAAGGTACTTGAAATCTATCTACAAGAAGTTCCAGATAAGAAAACCAAACGTCACTATTTTGCCTATGTATCAGTGACTTCGTATTATTGGTTTTTGTGGGCCCTGTTCCAAGAAAGCGTTGGAAAACCAGTAGGTGAATTTCTCTACATCTGGTATCGTTATACCAAACAGTATGGAAAACTTGCATTAGATTTATACTTAGAGGAGAATTGAGATGAAACCGACATCTGAAATTGAAGAATTAGTAGCAAATGAAACGAAAAGAAGGCTAGAAGAAATGGAATCACCAAACTATGTGTTTGCTCAGCCATTTCTAAAAAGTGATTTTACTATAGTCATCGTCTTAGTTCTAATTAACCTTATTCTGATTATCCTAGCCATGACAGGAGGTATTCAATAAAATGTCTAAGATGAATGACTTTATTCAACAGGAGACGATAACGGGAATTGTTCCCATGACCAACAAGGATCGTCAGTATTCTTTCTGGGATCTCTTTCTGTCGACAAGTGGCTTTGCCATTGCAACTTGGTGTTATACCCAAGGAGCTTATGTGGCTCAATATTTGACCTTTAATCAAATGTTGATTAATATTTTTAGCTTTAATATTATCTGGGTCTTTATTGAGTGTCTCCCAATTCTGTTTGCGGTTAAATATGGAATTGATTTGTGGATTTGGTTGAGGGCTGTCCTAGGAAAAAAAGGGGTGGCCTTGCTATCAACCATTATTAGCTTGGCTAACTTTGGCTGGTACGCCGTTGCGGCTAATCTTTTTGCTAATTCTATGATCCACTTGGGAAATAATTTTGGTCTTGGTTTGGACAAGGGAGTATGGGCACCGATTCTAGGCACCCTCTGTGTTCTCCTTGGAACGCTGATTGCCCTTGGAGGTCCAGAAGTGATCAAATGGACCAATCGCTTCTTGGTTATCGCCTTGTTGATTGTCGGTCTGATTATAGTTGGAATCTGTTTTGTAGCTGTGCCTATCACTGACATTATGAACATTCAACCAGCTACCCAAGGAGATTTGACGCCCTTGGAACGCTTCATGCTTTCTGGGGAAGGAAATGTTGCTTTTGCCTTCTCTTGGTCTACACAAGCATTGGTTTTACCGCGTTTGGCAAAATCAGAACGCAGTGGTTATTGGGCTACAGCCTTGTCATACGGAGTTGTTGCGCCATTCTTCGTTGCGACAGGTGGAGTCATGGCTCTAGCCATGTTTGTCAAAACAGGTGTTTATGAAAGTGATCCAACAACCATGCTATCAACTCTAAGCACACCAGCCTTTGCCCTCTTAAGTCTACTACTAGTAGCCTTTGCCAATATTGGAACCCAGGGGACAGGATCGTACGTGAACTGTATGATTGTCAAAAGCGGGATGCCAAAAGTAAGCTATAAACTAATGGTCTGGATTGCTATGATTTATGTAAGCCTACTCACCATCTGGGGAGGGGTAGAAGAGTACTTCGGTTCCTTCATCTCACTAGCCGCTTATATTCAAGGTCCCATTATCGGAATGATTGTTGTTGACTATTTTATCTTAAGAAAACGAAAACTCGACTTGCGTTCAGCTTATTTCCTTGAAGGACACGATGCTTACGAGTTTACCAAAGGATTTAACTTGGTTGGCTTGTCTTGCGTATTTATCTCCTTGTTGGTTGCAGTACTATTTGTTTATAACCCTGTAACAGCACAGATTCAAAGCCCAATCTTTTTAATCACAACGGGTAGTGGCTTTACTGCGATTTTTGGAGGTTTATTGTACTGGTTAGCTAGCTTAACTCCGTTAAAACGCTATATGATCAAGGATCGGGACTCTGTTACGATTTAAGGATAAATGAAAACCTTAATCTATATCTATTCGCTTCCTCTTTTTTGAAAGTTAACTTTACATTAGTAATTGGCATGATTCTAGTCAATCATGTTCTGATTATTTTAGCCATGACAGGAGATATTCAATAAAATGTCCAAGATGAATGACTTTATTCAACAGGAGACCATAACAGGAATCGTTCCCATGACCAACAAGGATCGTCAGTATTCTTTCTGGGATCTCTTTCTATCAACAAGTGGTTTTGCTATCGCAACTTGGTGTTATACCCAAGGAGCCTATGTGGCTCAATATTTGACCTTTAATCAAATGTTGATTAATATTTTTAGTTTCAACATTATCTGGGTTTTTATCGAATGTCTCCCAATCTTGTTTGCGGTTAAATATGGAATTGATTTGTGGATTTGGTTGAGAGCCGTTCTAGGTAGAAAAGGGGTGGCTATTCTATCAACCGTGATTAGTCTGGCAAATTTTGGTTGGTATGCCGTTACCGCCAATCTTTTTGCCAGCTCCATGATTCATTTGGCAAATAATTTTGGACTTGGTTTAGACAAGGGAGTATGGGCACCGATTCTAGGCACCCTCTGTGTTCTCCTTGGAACGCTGATTGCTCTTGGAGGTCCAGAGGTGATTAAAGGTACTAATCGCTTTCTGGTGGTAGCCTTGTTATTGGTCGGGCTAATCATTGTTGGAATCTGTTTTGTTGCGGTTCCTATAACTGATATTATGAATGTCCAGCCTGCCATCCAAGAAAATTTGACACCGATTGAACGTTTTATGATGTCAGGGGAAGGAAATGTGGCTGTAGCCTTTTCTTGGTCTACACAAGCCTTTGTCTTGCCACGTTTGGCAAAATCAGAACGCAGTGGCTATTGGGCTACAGCATTATCGTATGGGGTTGTTGCGCCATTCTTCGCTGCGACAGGTGGGGTGATGGCTTTGGCTATGTTTGTCAAAACAGGTGTCTATGAAAGTGACCCAACGACGATGCTTTCCACTCTAAGCACTCCTGCCTTTGCCCTTTTAAGTTTACTACTGGTAGCTTTTGCTAATATTGGAACCCAGGGTACAGGATCGTACGTGAACTGTATGATTGTAAAAAGCGGGATGCCCAAAGTGAGCTATAAACTAATGGTTTGGATTGCGATGGTTTATGTGAGCCTACTTACGATTTGGGGAGGAGTGGATGAATACTTCGGTTCCTTCATCTCGCTGGCTGCCTATATTCAAGGTCCCATTATCGGAATGATCGTTGTAGACTACTTTATCTTAAGAAAACGAAAACTTGATTTGCATTCAGCCTATTTCCTCGAAGGACATGACGCCTATGAGTTTACAAATGGCTTTAACCTGGTGGGATTATCTTGTGTAATCATTTCCTTGTTAGTTGCAGTACTATTTGTTTACAACCCTATAACAAAGCATATCCAGAGTCCTATGTTCCTGCTCACAACTGGTAGTGGCTTTACTGCGATCTTTGGTGGTCTATTGTACTGGCTAGCTAGCTTAACTTCTTTAAAACGCTATATGATTAAGGATAGAGATTCTGTTACGATTTAAGTTTAAGAGAGAAGGCTATTTCTCTCTTTTTTGTGATTGAATGTTACAAAATCTTGAAAAAGAGATGAAAGCGTTTGATAGTTTTTGTAAGAAAGTGTATAATTATAGTAGCAATAAAGAAGGAGAAGTCTCATGGCAGTTAAAGATTTCATGACCCGTAAGGTAGTTTATATCAGTCCAGATACGACTGTAGCACACGCAGCAGATTTGATGCGCGAGCAAGGTTTGCACCGTTTACCTGTTATCGAAAATGACCAATTAGTTGGTCTGGTAACAGAAGGAACCATTGCGGAAGCCAGTCCATCTAAAGCAACCAGCCTCTCTATCTATGAGATGAATTATCTTCTCAATAAGACTAAAGTTAAAGACGTCATGATTCGCGATGTTATCACAGTGTCAGGTTATGCTAGTTTAGAGGATGCGACTTATCTCATGTTAAAGAATAAAATCGGTATTCTTCCAGTTGTGGACAATCAACAGGTTTATGGTGTGATTACGGATCGTGATGTTTTCCAAGCCTTTTTGGAAATCGCTGGTTATGGAGAAGAAGGGATTCGTGTTCGGTTTATTACGGGAAATGAAGTTGGGGTTTTGGGGAAGATTGTGACCTTGATTGCAGAGGAAAATCTGAATATTTCACACACAGTCAATATTCCTCGCAAGGATGGTAAGGTTGTTATTGAAGTTCAAATTGATGGGACGATTGATTTAACCTTCCTGAAGGAGAAATTTGAAGCGCAAGGTATCCAAGTAGAGGAGATTGCTCGAACATCTGCTAAAAAGTTATAAAATGGAGGGTGAAAGCCCTCTTTTTTGTATACAATTTGAAATAACAAGCAAAATATGGAAAGAAATGAGAAAATGTGGTATAATGAAACGATGTGAATAAAGGAGTATTTATGGACATTTCAGAAATTCGTCAAAAAATTGACGCAAATCGTGAAAAATTAGCTTCTTTCAGGGGGTCTCTTTGACCTCGAAGGACTAGAGGAAGAGATTGCCATCTTGGAAAACAAGATGACAGAACCTGATTTTTGGAACGATAATATCGCGGCCCAAAAAACGTCGCAAGAATTAAATGAATTAAAAAATACCTACAACACCTTCCGCAAGATGGAGGAGTTGCAGGATGAAGTTGAAATTTTATTGGACTTTTTAGTAGAAGACGAGTCTGTACGTGATGAACTGGTTGAACAGTTGACAGAACTGGATAAGATGATGACCAGCTACGAAATGACGCTTCTCTTGTCAGAACCTTATGACCATAATAATGCAATCTTGGAGATTCATCCAGGATCTGGTGGTACTGAGGCTCAAGACTGGGGTGATATGTTGCTCCGTATGTACACTCGTTATGGGAATGCAAAAGGCTTTAAAGTAGAAGTCTTGGATTACCAAGCTGGTGATGAAGCGGGCATCAAGTCTGTGACCTTGTCCTTTGAAGGTCCTAATGCCTACGGTCTTCTCAAGTCAGAAATGGGTGTTCACCGTCTGGTACGTATTTCACCATTTGACTCTGCCAAACGCCGCCATACTTCATTTACATCCGTTGAGGTTATGCCTGAGTTGGACGATACCATCGAAGTGGAAATCCGTGAAGATGATATCAAAATGGATACCTTCCGTTCAGGTGGTGCTGGTGGACAAAACGTCAATAAAGTTTCAACAGGTGTGCGTTTGACACACATTCCTACGGGGACAGTCGTTCAATCGACAGTCGATCGTACCCAGTATGGAAATAGAGATCGTGCTATGAAGATGTTGCAAGCCAAGCTCTATCAGATGGAGCAAGAAAAGAAAGCTGCGGAAGTCGACTCCCTCAAAGGTGAGAAAAAAGAAATCACTTGGGGAAGTCAGATTCGTTCTTATGTCTTCACACCTTATACCATGGTAAAAGACCACCGTACGAGCTTTGAAGTTGCTCAGGTAGATAAGGTCATGGATGGAGATCTTGATGGTTTCATCGACGCCTATCTCAAATGGCGAATCAGCTAAGAATAGAAAGGAACTCACATGTCAATCATTGAAATGCGAGATGTTGTCAAAAAATACGATAACGGAACGACTGCTCTTCGTGGAGTCTCTCTTAGTATTGAACCAGGAGAATTTGCCTATATCGTTGGGCCTTCTGGAGCAGGGAAGTCAACCTTTATTCGAGCTTTATATCGAGAAGTAAAGATTGAAAAAGGGAGCCTAACAGTGGCAGGCTTCAATTTGGTTAAAATCAAGAAGAAAGATATCCCTCTGCTCCGTCGCAGTGTTGGGGTAGTCTTTCAAGATTACAAACTCTTGCCAAAGAAAACCGTTTATGAAAATATTGCTTACGCAATGGAAGTTATCGGAGAGAACCGCCGCAATATTAAGAAACGGGTTATGGAAGTCTTGGACTTGGTCGGTTTGAAACACAAGGTTCGTTCTTTCCCTAACGAACTCTCAGGTGGAGAGCAGCAACGGATTGCGATTGCTCGTGCGATTGTGAACAATCCTAAGGTCTTGATTGCTGATGAGCCGACAGGAAACTTGGACCCAGATAATTCTTGGGAAATTATGAATCTGTTGGAACGCATCAATCTCCAAGGTACTACTGTCTTGATGGCGACCCACAATAGCCAGATTGTAAATACCTTGCGCCACCGTGTCATTGCCATTGAAAATGGCCGTGTCGTTCGTGACGAAGCTAAAGGAGAATATGGATACGATGATTAGTAGATTTTTTCGCCATTTATTTGAATCATTAAAAAGTTTAAAACGAAATGGCTGGATGACAGTAGCAGCAGTGAGTTCGGTCATGATTACTTTGACTCTAGTTGCCCTGTTTGCATCCGTAATTTTTAATACAGCTAAACTGGCTACCGATATTGAAAACAACGTTCGTGTCATGGTTTACATTCGTAAGGATGTGGCGGATAATAGTGAAACGATTGAAAAAGAAGGTCAGACAGTTACCAATAATGACTATCACAAGGTTTATGATGCCTTAAAAGCCATGCAAGGTGTTAAGAATGTCACTTTTTCAAGCAAGGAAGAGCAGTATCAAAAATTGACTGAAACGATGGGAGACGATTGGAAGGTCTTTGAAGGAGACGCCAACCCACTCTATGATGCCTATATCGTTGATACCAATACTCCGAGTGATGTTCCTAAAGTAGCAGAAGAGGCCAAGAAAATTGAAGGGGTATCTGAGGTTCAAGACGGTGGTGCCAACACTCAACGACTTTTCGAACTGGCTTCCTTTATCCGTGTATGGGGATTGGTTATTGCAGGGCTCTTGATTTTTATCGCAGTCTTCCTCATTTCCAATACCATCCGTATTACCATTATTTCTCGGAGCCGTGAAATTCAAATCATGCGTCTAGTAGGAGCTAAAAACGGCTATATTAGAGGACCATTCTTGCTAGAGGGTGCCTTTATTGGCTTACTAGGTGCAGCGATTCCTTCAGTCCTTGTATTCTTTGTTTATAATATGGTTTATCAATCTGTCAATAAATCCTTGGTGGGGCAAAACTTGTCAATGATTACACCAGATGTGTTTATCCCTCTGATGACAGTCCTATTATTTGTCATCGGAATCTTCATTGGATCAATCGGATCAGGAATTTCAATGCGTCGATTCTTGAAAATCTAGTTGGATATAAATGCAACTTGCAGACCAAATCAGAAATAATACAATTTTAAAAGAGAAGTTTTCTTGAGCTTCTCTTTTTTCTTTTAGCACTTGTATAAAAATTTAAGAAAAACGGGAAATTTTTTTATAAAAGCCTTTACAAAAAAAAATAAAGTGGTATAATTAAATTATAAACAAGTGCAAACGTTTTCGTAAAACGTTTGCCTAAATAAAATAAAGGAGATTTGAATGATGAAAGCTACATTCAAAAATGTCTTGTCTTTCGAGTTTTGGCAGAAATTCGGTAAGGCTTTGATGGTGGTTATCGCTGTTATGCCAGCCGCTGGATTGATGATTTCAATCGGTAAATCACTTGCAATGATTGACCCAAACCTTGCTCCCCTAGTTATTACTGGTGGCGTACTAGAGCAAATTGGTTGGGGGGTTATCGGTAACCTTCATATTTTGTTTGCCCTCGCTATTGGGGGAAGCTGGGCAAAAGAACGTGCAGGTGGTGCATTTGCAGCCGGACTTGCCTTTATCTTGATTAACCGTATCACTGGTACAATCTTTGGTGTATCAGGCGATATGTTGAAAAATCCAGATGCTATGGTAACTACTTTCTTTGGTGGTTCAATCAAAGTTGCTGATTACTTTATCAGTGTTCTTGAAGCACCAGCCCTTAACATGGGTGTCTTCGTAGGTATTATCTCAGGTTTTGTAGGGGCAACTGCTTATAACAAATACTACAACTACCGTAAACTTCCAGACGCACTTTCATTCTTCAACGGAAAACGTTTTGTACCGTTTGTTGTTATTCTTCGTTCAGCTATTGCAGCAATTGTACTTGCAGCTTTCTGGCCAGTAGTTCAAACAGGTATCAATAACTTTGGTATTTGGATTGCCAACTCTCAAGAAACTGCGCCAGTTCTCGCACCATTCTTGTATGGTACTTTGGAACGTTTGCTCTTGCCATTTGGTCTTCACCATATGTTGACTATCCCAATGAACTACACAGCTCTTGGTGGTACTTATGACATTTTAACTGGTGCAGCTAAAGGTACTCAAGTATTTGGTCAAGACCCACTATGGCTTGCATGGGTAACAGACCTTGTTAACCTTAAAGGTACAGATGCAAGTCACTACCAACAATTGTTAGATACTGTTCACCCAGCTCGTTTCAAAGTTGGACAAATGATCGGTTCATTCGGTATCTTGATGGGTGTGATCGTGGCTATCTACCGTAATGTCGATGCTGATAAGAAACATCAATATAAAGGTATGATGATTGCGACAGCTCTTGCAACATTCTTGACAGGGGTTACTGAACCAATCGAGTATATGTTCATGTTCATCGCAACACCGCTTTACCTTGTTTATGCAGTAGTTCAAGGTGCTGCCTTTGCTATGGCAGATATTGTTCACCTTCGTGTCCACTCATTCGGTTCAATTGAATTCTTGACTCGTACACCACTAGCAATAAATGCTGGTATTGGTATGGATATCGTTAACTTTATCTGGGTAACTGTTCTCTTTGCTGTAATCATGTACTTTATCGCAAACTTCATGATTCAAAAATTCAACTATGCAACTCCAGGACGTAACGGAAACTATGAAACTGCTGAAGGAGCATCAGAAGATGCAGCTCCAGGAGAAACAAAAGTTGCAGCAGCTTCTCAAGCCGTAAATATCATTAACCTTCTTGGTGGCCGTGCAAACATCGTTGATGTGGATGCATGTATGACTCGTCTTCGTGTAACTGTTAAAGATGCAGATCGTGTTGGTACTGAGGAAGAATGGAAAGCTGAAGGGGCTATGGGACTTGTCATGAAAGGACAAGGTGTCCAAGCTATCTACGGACCAAAAGCTGACGTATTGAAATCTGATATCCAAGATATCCTTGACTCAGGTGAAGTAATTCCTGAAACTCTTCCAAGCCAAATGACGGAAGCTCAACAAAATACTGTACATTTCAAGGGTGTAACTGAGGAAGTTTACTCAGTAGCTGATGGTCAAGTCATTGCCTTGGAACAAGTGAAAGACCCAGTTTTTGCTCAAAAAATGATGGGTGACGGATTTGCGGTAGAACCAGCAAATGGAAATATCGTATCTCCAGTTACAGGTACTGTATCAAGTATCTTCCCTACAAAACATGCTCTTGGTCTTGTGACTGAAGCAGGTCTTGAAGTACTTGTTCACATCGGTTTGGATACTGTAAGCCTTGAAGGAAAACCATTCACAGTTCACGTTTCTGAAGGACAAAAGGTTGCTGCTGGTGATCTTCTTGTCACAGCTGACTTGGATGCTATCCGTGCAGCAGGTCGTGAAACTTCAACAGTGGTTGTCTTCACAAATGGAGATGTTCTCAAATCTGTTAAATTAGAACAAACTGGTTCTCTTGCAGCTAAAACAGCAGTTGCTAAAGTAGAATTGTAATATACTTGAGGTTGGAAGCTGTTTTCCAACCTCTTGTTTTAGGAGAAAAGCATGAAATTTTTAACACTCAATACCCACAGTTGGATGGAGAAAGAAGCAGAAGAAAAATTCCAGCTCTTGCTCCAAGATATTCTTGATAAAGACTATGATTTGATTTGTTTCCAAGAAATCAATCAGGAAATTACTTCTCCTGAAGTGGAGGTTAATGACCTCTATCAATCTTTGCCAGCGGCAGAGCCAATTCACCAAGACCACTATGTTAGACTTTTGGTTGAAAAATTGTCTGAGAAAGGAAGAAGCTATTATTGGACTTGGGCCTATAACCATATTGGTTATGATCGCTACCATGAGGGAGTAGCTATTTTGTCTAAAACACCTATTGAAGCCAGAGAAATTTTAGTTTCGGATGTAGATGATCCAACAGACTATCATACTCGCCGTGTCGCCTTGGTAGAGACAGTGGTTGAAGGCAAGGAGCTTGCTCTTGCAAGCGTCCATCTCTCTTGGTGGGATAAAGGTTTCCAGGAAGAATGGGCACGATTTGAGGCTGTGCTGAAAGTTTTGAACAAACCTCTGATTTTAGCAGGTGATTTCAATAACCCAGCTGGTCAGGAAGGCTACCAAGCGATTTTAGCTAGTCCTCTAGAGTTACAAGATGCTTTTGAAGTTGCTAAGGATAGAAGCGGTAGCTATACCGTTCCACCAGAAATTGATGGTTGGAAAGGCAATGCCGAACCACTTCGAATCGACTATGTCTTTACAACGAAAGAGTTAGAAGTAGAAAGCTTGCATGTAGTTTTTGATGGTCAGAATAGTCCACAAGTCAGCGATCATTATGGTTTGAATGCGGTATTAAATTGGAAATAAAAGCAAAAAATGAAAGGAAGCGATTCCTTTCATTTTTTTACAAAAATCTCTACAATTACTATTTTGGAGAAGGAGTTTTTTGTATATTTGTATATTATGAGGAAATATCCACAAATAAGTTTTTAAAAATTTACGGTCAAAAAAAAATCGATAATATCAACTATTTATGATAGAATGAAATTATGAAATAAAAGGAGGACTGGAATGTTTTTTCAGGATAGAAAGATAAAATATTCAATCCGCAAATTGTCAGTTGCTACTGTGTCCCTTGCGATTGGATTTTTGTTTGCGCCTGCGGCGCTTGGAGCCGCTCAAGTAGCTCAAGCTGATGAGCTTGTAGCTACTGAACAAGTGGAGAATAAAGCAGAGAATCAGGTCTCGGTGGGCTCTTCTGCAACAGAGCAAGCAGAATCCCAGAAAGAAAGCCAAGTTGCTTTGAAGTCTGCTGCACCTGCTGCGACAGAGACAAGTCAAGCGACAGATTCGACTGCTTTTAAAAATACTCAGCCAGCTACAGGCACAAGCCAGCCAGCTGCAGCCACTGCTCAACCAGCTTCAGCAAATGCTAGTCTCAATAAGAGCACTTTGGAGAACTACCTCAAAGAGTTGCGTAGCAAGGACTTTTCAAGTAAGACAGACGATAGTCTAGAAATCTTGAATGGTGTAATGACAGCTGCCGATGGTGTGCTTCAAACTGCGACAAAGCAAGAAGAAATTGATAAAGTTTATCGCAATCTCGTGACTTTTGTCAATTCAGGCCTTCGTGATAAAAATCCGAAGTTCATCCCAGACAAGGATAAGACTCCTCGTTCGGCACTTTATGAGTTTGAAAGTGCTACACCAGGAAAAACGGTTCCGTTTGGTCTGAACTACTTGAAGCCAGAAGACACAAAAATCTACAAAAAGGGCGATAAAGTAAAGGCCATCCAGCCAACTGAAACAACTTATGTAGAGAATGATGGAAGTGGTAGATGGACCTTTAAGGGCTATGACTATGATAGTCAGGTGATTGACAAAGATGATGTTTTCTTCACAGGGAAGTGGGAATATACACCGACACCATATAAGGCTACCTATAGAGCGGTTAATGGTTCACCTGGAAAAACTCCGCCACCTTATGTTGCAAACTGGAGTCCAGAAGATAAAAGAAGATTTGCTGAGGGCGAAGTAGTAAAAGCACAAGAATTTCACTATGTTTTTTATACTTCAGAAGAATATCCTAACCGAAAAGGCTATTGGGCTTTGACTGGCTTTGATGCTCCAAGTAAAGTGGCAAACAATGGCGATGTGGAGTTCGTAGGAACTTGGAAATACTTTGAGGATGTCACTGTATCCTACAAACCTATGAACCAGCACGATTTTGAGAATTTTTATCATTTACCAAGTAGTCCTAAGACCTCACGTGACGAATATAAATTACCTCTTCCTAAGGAGATAAAAGATCTAGAAAGTAAGCTATACGATTACAAGCTTTCTCTCAATCAGTTTGATAAACGTGATGAGTATTTACCTAAAAATATACTGGATACGGTAGCAGCCTTGCTTCGCTACGATGAAGTTCAAGGTGTCTACAAACCCTTTTATGATGCGGAAAATGAAGGAAATTGGACCTTTGAGGAAGATGTAGTAGATTTAACCTTCAGTCGTGAACTAGAGCGGGCGGCTACATATGGGGAAATACCAAAAGTTACAATACCATTGGAGTTTGTATTTAAAGGGGTTCCTCGGGAACCGACTTATGAGTTTGTCAGTGGAACGGCTGGCAAAGCACTACCTGCTGAGATCAATAATCTGAAGCCGGTAGATATGCCTGAATGGGAGTATGCAAAGAGAAAGCAATACCCGAAAGGTGAGATGGTTCAGTCTGTTAGACCGACTCAAGAGTCCTACTATGATGCAGTTAACAAGGGTACCTGGACCTTTACAGGCTACGATTTTACTGAAAAACCAGTAAGTGAGTGGGATCATAAAGGATGGAACCTTAAGTTTACAGGTACTTGGACTTTTGTAGCGGATAAGTACTCAGAAAACTATGAGTTTGTTAGCTCAGATCCTAGTCGATCTCTACCAGCTGCAGTTAAGGCCTTGACGCCAAGTAATACAAATACTTACGATAATGGCGATACTGTATATGTGGAATATCCACGTGAGACGACCTACATGGACTTTGATAACGAGGGTACTTGGAAATTTAATGGCTATGACGCTAATAGCAAGGTAGTTAATCAAGATAAAGTTCTCTTTACAGGTAAATGGTCCTTCACACCACACAGAGATAAGACTGTTTCCTTTGACTTTGTCAGTGATACCCCAGGGAAGGCTATTCCGAATGATCTGAAGGCGCAAATTCCAGCTTCTATCACGACATCTCCGAAAGATTATTCTGATAATGTTAGATATGTCATTGAAAGTTTCTATACATACACAGATGATGATAATGATGGTACATGGAAGTTTATTGCTCCTGAGAAGATAGAAAAACCATCTGATGATGAGGACTCTACTTACACACTCCACTGGGTCTTTGAACCGACCAAGCGTAGTGTTTATTATGACTTCTATACAGATTCAAAAGATGATTCTGGTCAAACGATCTATCCGCCATCAACTTTGTATAATTTAATCACTTACGAAAGAGAATTTGTCAAGGGTGAAAAAGCTCGCGTTAAAATGCCGTCTAAAACAAGATTTGAGGATCCTGATGGCCGAGGGACTTGGGTATTTGATGACTACTATGAAGATGATAATACGACTATTTCTCCACGTGTGAAAACAGTCGGGGCAGGAGACGTTATCTTTAGAGGGAAATGGATTTTGGTTCCTACCAATCAGTCTGATACGATCTATAGAGTGGAGTATAAATTTACTAACTCGACTCCTGCGTATCCTCTTCCAAATAAGATTCGCGACATGCTTCCAGCTGGCACTGATTTCGTTGCACGAGCTGACGATTACAAAGATGCAAGCAAACTTGACACAACCACAGTAACTGTTCCGACAGGTACTTGGACCTTCCATGGTTTTGATGCGGATAAATACGGAAAAGCTATTGCAGGTACGAAAGTGAAGACCATCACAGGAACTTGGAGCTTTACGCCAAATGGTGTAGACTATCAGTTCCAATCAACTAATCCTGCTTTCGTATTACCAGATCATATCACCAAGTTGACTCCGAAAAATCCTTATGATTACAAGTTATATCCTAAGGAAATTCTGGCTGAACAACCAAGTGAAACGACTTATGTTGATACAGCAAATAAAGTGACTTGGACATTTGCAGGATACGATAAAGAAAAAATCGTTGTAGCAGAAGGCAGACAGACTTTCCTTGGAAGCTGGGTGCCTACTCCAAATCCAGAATATGTATTCAAATCTTCTGACGCACGTGTTCCATTGCCACAAAGTATTTTGGGAATGCTTCCAAATGATGAAGCTTCTTATAAGGTTGGTGACACCATTGTAGCCAAACAACCTGCTAAAGAATCAGTAGCTGAAGAAGAAAAAGACTATGTCTGGACCTTCAAAGGTTATGATCAGAAGAATGCGACTTATAATGGCAAGCGCGTGACATTTACAGGTATCTGGGAAGCAACGCCTAGACCGCATCATGTAAGCTATACTTTTGAAAGCGAAACGGCTGGTGTTGATTTGCCTGAATTTATCCAGAAGAAAGCACCAAAAGACAGCTCAACTTACTTCAATGGGACGAGAGTTTTTGCAGAAGAGCCGACAACAAAGACTCACAAAGATGATGTGAACGACGGTACTTGGACTTTCGCTGGTTATGATGCCAAAAGTAAGATTGTGAAAAAAGCTGATTTGACTTTCACAGGTAAGTGGAAGTTTGAAGCTAACAAGTACCAAGCTACTTACAGTTTCGCAAGTGCGACAGCAGGTAAAGCTCTTCCAGCAGCCATCGCAGCATTGACTCCAAGCGACAGTGCAACATATGTGAACGGTGCCTCTGTTTCAGCTCAACAACCATCTCAAACTACATACACAGACCCAGTGAACGATGGCACTTGGACCTTCAAGGGTTATGACGCAGCTAGCGCCGTTGTCAACAAGGCAGATGTAGAGTTTGTAGGAAAATGGACCTTTGAAGCCAACAAGTACCAAGCGACTTACCGCTTCGAGAGCGCCACAGCAGGTCAAGCACTTCCAGCAGCCATCGCAGCAATGACTCCAAGCGACAGTGCAACATATGAAAATGGCAATACTGTTTCCGCTAAGCAACCAGCGCAAGCGACCTACACAGATACTGTGAACGATGGCACTTGGACCTTCAAGGGCTATGACGCAGCTAGCGCCGTTGTCAACAAGGCAGATGTAGAGTTTGTAGGAAAATGGGCTTTTGAAGCCAACAAGTACCAAGCTACTTATCGCTTCGAGAGCGCAACAGCAGGAAAAGCTCTTCCAGCAGCCATCGCAGCATTGACCCCAAGCGACAGTGCAACTTATGTGAATGGCAGTACTGTTTCGGCTAAACAACCATCACAAACCACTTACACCGACGCAGTGAACGATGGCACCTGGACCTTCAAGGGTTATGATGCAGCTAGCGCCGTTGTCAATAAGGCTAATGTAGAGTTTGTAGGTAAGTGGGCCTTTGAAGCTAACAAGTACCAGGCTACTTACAGTTTCGCAAGTGCAACAGTAGGTAAGCAACTTCCAGCAGGTATCGCAACACTACTTCCAAGCGACAGTGCAACATATGTGAATGGTAACTCTGTTTCGGCTAAACAACCATCACAAACCACATACACAGATAGTGTGAACGACGGCACATGGACCTTCAAGGGTTACGACGCAGCTAGCGCCGTTGTCAACAAGGCT
>NZ_JALDWB010000007.1:102021-102591 GCF_023110435.1 Streptococcus oralis | reverse complement strand
GCAGAGTGGCTCGCGCTTGCTGAGATAGAAGCTGAGTTCTGGTTGTTAGATGCTGAAGCTGAAGCACTTTGGCTTGCGCTTACTGATGCTGAAGCTGATTGACTTGCAGATACTGATGCGCTTGCTGATTGGCTAGCTGATACAGACGCTGAAGCTGATTGACTTGCACTTACAGATGCTGATGCACTTTGGCTAGCTGATACAGATGCTGAAGCGCTTTGACTTGCAGATACTGATGCTGAAGCTGATTGGCTTGCACTTACTGATGCTGATGCGCTTTGGCTAGCTGATACAGACGCTGAAGTTGATTGACTTGCAGATACTGATGCGCTAGTTGATTGGCTAGCTGATACAGATGCTGAGTGGCTTGCACTTGCTGAAGCACTTTGGCTAGCTTTTGCTGAGCTTGATGCTGATTGGCTTGCAGATACTGATGCGCTAGTTGATTGGCTAGCTGATACAGACGCTGAAGTTGATTGACTTGCAGATACTGATGCGCTTGCTGATTGGCTTGCACTTACAGATGCTGATGCACTTTGGCTAGCATTTGCTGAGCTTGATGCTGATTGG
>NZ_JALDWB010000007.1:83334-101921 GCF_023110435.1 Streptococcus oralis | reverse complement strand
CTTGCACTTACTGATGCTGAAGCTGAGCGACTTGCTGAAGCACTTTGGCTAGCTTTTGCTGAGCTTGATGCTGATTGGCTTGCACTTACTGATGCTGAAGCTGAGCGACTTGCTGAAGCACTTTGGCTAGCTTTTGCTGAGCTTGATGCTGATTGACTTGCACTTACAGAATCCGATGCGCTTTGGCTAGCTGATACAGATGCTGATTCGCTTGCACTTACAGATGCTGAAGCGCTTTGAGTTGAGCTTTCTGATGCGCTTGCTGATGCGCTTGCTGATTGTGATGTCGATGTAGATTCACTCTCATATCGTGGGCTACGAGTAACATTGAAGCTTATTGTAGCTTGATTGACCACTCCTTGACCACCTGCGCCACTAACTCGTACATTGAACAATACCAAGTTCCCTTTGACAGGCGTTGGATAACCCCACATAGTCAAACGTGGTAAATATCCAATCTGACCTTGTTGACTCCGTACTTGCACAACATCCAATCGATAGTTAAGACCAAGTTGTTTCAAACGATTAGTGTCTGTCTCAGAAATATAGAGGGCATCTCTAGCAATATGCTCCTGCTTCCAAGTACCATTAAAGTGCTTGTTTTGTCCATTATGGAAATAAACATGTGTCTCAGGCATTGGTTTATAAGCTGTTTGATCAGGAATTGGATATCTCTTGGCATATTGACCATTTGGTGTATCGGTAAGAAATACACCAGCTTCAGAGTCAATAATACCTGGAATACCTTGGCGGAAACCAGAGTAACCCTTTTTCGGTGCAGTTGTTACTTGCTTATCTGCTTTTTGATCTTTCTCAGCTTGCTTGGTTGTATCCTTACCTTGGGCTTGGTTCTTATCCGCTACAACACCAGCTGCGATATTGTTGCTGGTCGTTGCTGCTTGGCTTGTGCTAAGAGCTGCACTTGCCAAACTTTGGTTAGCACTACCTGATACAAGACTTGCCGCAGGGTTGACCTTAAGGTTGAGCGATGCAGAAGCTGAGGTAGACACAGAAGCCTGCGCTGATGGTTCGCTAACAGCTGATGTACTCTCAACTACAGAGGCAGGTGCTGGAGCGCTTGCTGACTCTGATGGTGTAGAGCTTACTGATGCAGATGCTTTTGCACTTGCTGAGACTGATGTAGGAGCTGATGTTGATTGACTCGCTGACTCAGATGCTGGAGTAGTTGACTGACCTGCTGATGTTGAAGCACTTGCAGATGCTGACTGACTCGCTAAAACTGACTGACTTGCTGAGGCAGATTGGCTGACTGAAGCCGACTGACTCGCACTCGCTTGAGCCTCAACAGATTGACTGACTGATACAGAAGCTGTTGCAGATGCTTGTTCTGTTTGAGCTTTCTTTACTTCTTCTTGCGCTTGAGCGATGATTGAGTTAGAGCTTGTTTCAGTTGTTTCAGCTGCTTTTGGTTCAGCAGCGATGACTGTTTTATCCTTTTCTGTATACTCAGATGTTTCATCCGCATATACAGTTTGCTCTTGAGTCATCACAAATCCTGCAGCCCCCGCGGCCAGGATTCCCCCTATACCCGCTAGCGTGTTAAAACTAAGGTGTGCGTGATCAAGTTCTTCAGTGTCTGATAGGCTACTAGAGACAACTTCGCCCATCCCACCGATACGGAAGAGATCCAATTGAGTGTTCGAGGCTTTCACCCAGTTTTTCCCCGACTTGTAAAGCTTATAACGCTTTTTCTCATCTACGATCTCGAAATCTTTGTTAAATTTTTTACTTCGAAACATTCGATTCCTTTCTTTTATCCAATTGCGACCCTTTGTTAACCTCATGATCATTAACAAAGCGTAGTTGCGCTGCCCTCTCAAAACCAAAGCCAATAAAAGCCACAGTCAGTCTCAGTTTTTATCCCTTTGACTCAGAAAAAGCAGATTCCATCTGGGATATACCAGTTACTTTTATCTAGTATATACCATTTATCATTTTACCAAAACGGCTCCTCCTTTTCAAGCATTTATACTCGAAATGACCAATGAAAACGCCTAATTTTTACCTAAAATTCGCTTTTAAGCTTCAAATTGTTGGAAGCGTTTTATTATCTTTCGAAATCCCTACTCCCCCTTTTCACACTAGTTCAATTAGATAGAGACAAAAAACCTTGACGAGCAAATCGTCAAGGTTCATCTGTTCTAGAGAACTCCTCCGTCCAGAAAAAAATCCTAGAAAAAGTGTCCCAACTGCATGAGTAGCGTGACCAAAAGGGTGACGAGAAAGAGAACTCCGCCCAACACAGCAATCATGCTAAAATCTTGCTTCTCCCTTTTTAGGGGTTTCTTTCGATTATCTAGCTGTTCTCGTATATGTTCTTGTAAAATTCCATTGTCCTTGTTAGACATGTGCTCCTCCTTTTCTGTTGATAGAAAGGAACTTGCTTTCATCGAAAGCAAGCCCTTGTCTTATTAGCTTATAAAATTGCCTTGTAGGCTTCCAGATCAGCCTGATTCGCCGCCTGTTTTTGCTTAGTAAGAGCAGCCTCCATTTCAGACGGAAGAGAGAGAACTCCCTGAATCTTGCCTACCATGGCTGATACATTTTCCACCGGATAAATGTGGCTTTCTGCAACGAAACGATGATTGTGACAAGTCGTCTCAAAACTGAGAATCAGCATATTATTCTCAAAAGCTGTTCGACTACCATTGAGAATTTCATCACTGATATTGATGTCCAGATACAAATCACAGCGAGCAAAAAGTTCATTCACCTTAGCTGGACGAATATTAGGATAGAGGGAAATATTCGGATAACGATTTAGTTCCATCAAACGACTTGACATCTCAGTGATTGCTCCAATATGGAAATGAACATTTGGTAATTGAGTCAAAAGTGACTCAATTTGCTCGATTTGGTCACTATTCGTCAGGATCAAAGCTTCTGGATTCATATTATTGAGGCGATGGTATTGATAGAGATAACCAACATTGCGGAAGTAACTCTTCTCTTTTGGTGTCGCAAGTTTGAGGATCTTATCATAAACTTGCTTATCCTGTACTGCGATACGGATGTTGCGATGAGGCAACTGCATCGCTGCTTTCATGTTACCCGGCAACTCCTCTCCAATCGGCTCCTGCCAGAAAAGAATATCCTCTGCTCGTCCTTCTTTCGGAGTCAGACCAACAGCTACTAAAAATGGTGTTGCTAGAGAATTGTAGATAATGCGATCTGTATCATATCCACGATATCGCAAGTAAAAGATTACAAACTCTTGCTTAGAATTGAAAATATGGCGTTTCCCATCAAGAGTTAAGACAATATCCTCTGTTAGATGATTTTCCATAATCACCGTTACATTATCTTGATTAAAGTAGCGTGTATGAGTTGGACGTTGGGCATCATCATAGGTAATCTGTGCAAAGAGACGTCCCTTGCGATTGTAAATGTCTGCAGCGCGTACACGACCTTGATCATCCAGCCACTCGACTGCACGCACGCGACGTTCGTGTGTCGGTTGACGGTAAAAGATATTGGCACGTTTCTTGCCCATATCCAAAATTTCACCATTAACATTGCTCGAGCGAATTTCCCACAAATGAGGTTTCGGAACAAGGTTAAAGTAAAGAGGTAGATCGTCCTCTGAAGCCACATCTCCAGTAAAGTAACTGTAAGGCGACTCGACATCAGGTGCGAGGTAGCCATCGTCTCGAATCACGACAACAGGACAGTCTAGCCCAGCTGCCTTAAGTGAACGTAGTAAATCAAAACTCGCTTGATCATAGCGTTCAAATAAACAAATCATAGTGTTTATGCCTTTCTTTTCGAATCCCTACTGATGCTGTGCAGATTGAACAAGATCATACCAACGCTGGGCGATATGTTCATCAAGATATGGTTCTGCCACCTCGTAGGACACACGGGATAAATCTTCTTGGGAATGTTGAGTAAATAGCTGGACAATTTTTTCTGCGTATTCCGTTGTCATTGCATCCAAATCATCTGGACGCGCCTCAGGAATCAAGTAGCCATTTTCCCCATCACGGATAAAGGTTGGATTTCCATAACGTACATCAAAACCAATAATTGGCAGACCAGAACCAACCGCCTCTAACAAGGTCAAGCCAAATCCCTCACTTGTGGAGGCAGAGAGGTAAGCAGAGTAATTTCGATAAACATCTGCCATGTGGTGATGCCCCATCAGACGGATATAGTCTTCTGCATTTAACTCATGAATCAACTGCTCCAACATAGCTCTTTCGCCACCCGTACCATAGATATCAAAAGTAATTTCAGGTAATTGCTCATGTGCCTTCACTACAGAGTGAATCAACCAATCGATATGCTTTTCACTGGCCAAGCGCGAAGCTGTAATCAATCCAAACGGCTTGCGCTCTCCTTCTGGATGACGCAATTGATCCAAACTTCCCACTGGAATAGTCAAGATTTCCTTTGGTTTGATGGTTGTATATTGGGCGAATTGTTCTTTGAGTAGGTTCGTTTGCGCATCGGTCGAGTTGATGATATAGTCCACTTCTTCGGCATGTTCAAACTGATACTCATAATAGTTATTCCACAAAATATAGTCTTTCTCAGCAGGATTTTCACTAAAGTGGTCTGCATGAACGATTACGACTAGCTTTGCATCGCCCTTATTAGCAAAGATAGCTTGACCAATATCTGTCTCTCGATCTAAGATCAACAAATCTTTGTCCGTCAGAGACAGACTTCTCATGAAATGCGCGACAAACTCTTGCTTAGAATAGAAAACATGATTTGGGAAACGATAGACTTGCGTCTCCTGTCTACCATCGACTTCATTGATGATTTCCTCATAAGCCACACTACCATCTTCATTGAGCCAGGTACGTTGATATAATTGCGCATGACCATTCATCGGACTAAAATACTCGATAAAATTCTTCGTATAAGTATAGTACTCTTTTTGAATCAAACAACCACGCGAAACAATTTCAGCTCGCTCAATCAATTCTTTGTCCATATCACAGGCATAACAAGTCACAAAATCACCATCACCAAATACAAGTCGAATCGTCTTCATATCGGTGTCCCGAATAATTTCGAGGGGCTCTTTATCGAAACTCGCCAAGACCTGTGCTAGCGTATAGGTCGTCGGTGCAATTTTAACATCTGTAAAATACTGATAAAGCCAGATAACCTCAGAATCTTCAAAGCCAATATTCTTTGTCAAATGTTCAATGTTATCAGCAGATATAAAATCCATAAAGATGAACTTCGCTTCTAAGCCAACACTACGAAGCAATTTTGCACGGTAGATCTGTGCATATTCTACACCGCTACTCGCCCAGCCAATCCCCAAATTGATGTTATAAATTGTCATATTTGATTATCCTCTTACAAAAAGTTATCTCGTTTAATTCTCGAAAGACGTTTGATTCTCTTGCCCTTATCATCGTCGAACTTATCTTCGTCTTTCTTTTTGGGTTTTGCGCGACGTGAAGTAATGTGACTGACAGAGATGGCACTATCTGTTCCTGTTTTTGCAAGGGGTTGTTCGAGATGGATTTTCTCACTCTCAGGCACCACCTCTTCTTTCTCCTTAGCAACTTCCTCTGGTCTATCAAGTTCTTTACGCAATTCTTGAATTTTTTTGATATCTTTTGGTTTACCATCGATATCGTCCAATTCTAGAAAATCATCAATTCGACTAATAATATTTTTAATTTTTTCTTTTTGTAAATTATACAATCTCTCAGCCTCTGCCCGTTTTTTGGTCAGAGTATCGATTTCTTCGAGAATAGATTCTCTCGTATCTAAGTAGTCTTTTTGTGCCTTTTCTAAAACTTCTTTAGCTTCTTTTTCGGCCCTATCATGAGCTTCAATGACAAGAGATTTGGCATAAATGACTGCTTCACCGATCTCTTTTTCTTGATTCTTCATAGAGTCGATTTTTTTACGTAGGGATTCAATCTTTTCATTCTTCTTTTGAATTTCACGATCGAACCCTTCCTCTAATGCTTCGATACAATCTTCGACTTCCTTAGCACGGTAGTTACCGAACAATGTTTTCTTCAGTCTCATTTTGCTCCCTCTATTCCTTACTTATTCTAATTTACACTACTACTCCTCATTGTAGCATAAAATAGCGTAAATTGCTATTCTTTTCTAAGCTCCAAATAAGGAAAATATCCTGAAGCGCTATCAAGCAAAATCCGAACTTAGTTTAAAGCTCATCCATTTCTAAAAAAATGTCTGATTGATAGGTCAGACATTTTTAAAAGTAAAAACATGAACGCTACTTCTTAGACCAGAAAGAATTCGAGTTATTACTTCCTATTTTAAAATTTTAGTTCCGTCCAAGTAAGCGGTGTATAGCCAAGCAATTCCACACCATCATACTCGACTGTTTTCACGATCTCCTGGATGTTTGTTTTCAACTCTTCAGTTGCTACGCTATTTGAATCATCCAAGACCACATCATCTTCCACGACGAAGAGTGGTTTTTGGTAACGATCATAAAGATTGTTCATCACGAGACGAAGTCCAACAGAATCAATGCGATTTTGATTTTGGCCATTACTTGCATATTTGTTGATAAAAACTTCTTGGGAATTGCTTGATGCATAATAACTGAAGCTGACAAAGTCAATTTTCCCATCTCTTAGGACAAAGAGGTCATCATTTTCAATATCCAAGGCGATTTGATCACGTTCCAAACGACGTAAAAAGTGATTTGGGTAGTATCCACGAACTTGCACGTCTGTAAACAAATAATTTTCCCTATCTTTGACTTCTGCTTCCATTACATCAATAGCATTTTCAGTTTGCTGACTGTAGTTTTTACTAACAACCATCATCCCACCAAACTGAAACTCTGGGTTGATTGTTTTTCCGAGCTTGATTGCACGTGCAGAAGCAACTAATTGATAATGAGCTGCTTGCCAAATCACCTGTTCTTGATTGTCATCTGCTCCAAAAGACAATCCTCCACCAAGAAACGGCAAATGGTGCAAAACGTTGAACTCATTGAAGGTAATCCAATACTTCACTTTATCCTTAAAGTACTGAAAGACAGCTTCTGCATAACGCTCAAAGAGTTCAATCATCTTGCGGTTTTTCCAAGCTCCATATTTTTCGTATAGATTCAGCGGAAGGTCAAAGTGACTCAAGGTCACAATAGGTTCGATATCTTTTTCTAATACGTCATCGATGATTGCTTCATAATATTTCAACCCCTCTTCACTCGGCTGCAGCTCTTCACCATTTGGAAAGATGCGTGCCCAAGAGATCGAGATTCTATAGGCATTAAAACCCATTGATTGAATTAAATTCAGCTCTTCCGTATAATCTCTCTGACCTACTGAAGCAAATCTCCCTAGGATATCATAAGATCCTAAAGGTACATTTTTGTAGTCAACTGTTCCATTCAGAACTTCTATCCGAGATTGGTCAACTGGTAATACATCTGTAGTACCCAAACCTTTGTTACTATTTGACATCATATTTCTAATCATAGTGGCTCCTTTTGATTTTTATTATTTCTATTTAATGATTGCAAGTTCTTTTTAGAAGGATTTCTCATCTTCCCTTTTTTGAGTAATAGCAGCCAAACCAGACAATTCACTTGCAACATTTCTTAAGTCACGTGCTAGAGGCTGCGAACCTGGTTTGAGTAGGTGGTAGAGTTGGCGTTCTGTCATCCTTAAATTTGTACCATTTGATTCTGAATAGTGAGACAGATGTTTCAGAGAGTCTTGCAAATCTACATTCTTTATTGATTCCTCTCTATTTTCAAGTTCCTGTTGCTCCTCAGCAATATGTGTTTGAGACAATCCTTCTTCAGAAATTTCAGGTGTCATCACTTCTTGCACTTTTTGCTGGTGAGTTAGAGGGCTCATATCCAGTTCAGAGAGGCTCTTATACAGACGTTCCGAAGCATGCAAGTCATGCGCGAATACCTCTGTCTCCGCCACACTCTGTCTATAGGAACCAAATTCTGATTCTAACATACTATAGGATTGAGATAGGGATGCTTTCCTGAAACTCACCGAATCAGCTACACTCTGACTTTGACTTAAAGATTCAGATATTTGTTGACTTTGACTTAAGGATTCGGACTCACTGAGATAGAGGATTTCGCTCAAACTTAACGACTCGGACTCAGAAAGTAGATGAGAAATCATCTCACTCAAGGAATGAGATTCGGAAATCGATTCCCATTCGCTCTGGCTCAGGCTATAGAACTCGGACTCGGAAACACTCTGACTCGCTTGTTCTGATTCGGAAAAACTCCACCACTCTGATTCTGAAATGCTTTGGGATTCGGATATGGATTCCCATTCACTCTGGCTTAGGCTATAGAACTCGGACTCGGAAACACTCTGACTCGCTTGTTCTGATTCGGAATAGCTCCACCACTCTGATTCTGAAATGCTTTGGGATTCTGAAACAGATTCCCACTCACTCTGGCTCAGGCTATAGAACTCGGACTCGGAGACACTCTGACTCGCTTGTTCTGATTCGGAATAACTCCACCACTCTGATTCTGAAATGCTTTGGGATTCTGAAATCGATTCCCACTCACTCTGGCTCAGGCTATAGAACTCGGACTCGGAAACACTCTGACTCGCTTGTTCTGATTCGGAATAACTCCACCACTCTGTTTCTGAAATGCTTTGGGATTCTGAAATCGATTCCCACTCACTCTGGCTCAGGCTATAGAACTCAGACTCGGAGACACTCTGGCTTGCTTGTTCTGATTCGGAATAATTCCACCACTCTGATTTTGAGTAGCTTTGGGATTCTGATTCCCACTCACTCTGACTCAGGCTATAGAACTCAGACTCGGAGACACTCTGACTCACTTGTTCTGATTCGGAATAACTCCACCACTCTGTTTCTGAAATGCTTTGGGATTCTGAAACAGATTCCCACTCGCTCTGGCTTAGGCTATAGAACTCAGACTCGGAAACACTCTGACTTGCTTGTTCTGATTCAGAATAACTCCACAACTCTGATTCTGAAGAGCTTTGGGATTCGGATATCGATTCCCATTCACTCTGGCTTAGGCTATAGAACTCAGACTCGGAAGCACTCTGACTTGCTTGCTCTGATTCAGAAGAACTCCACCACTCTGATTCTGAAGAGCTTTGAGATTCGGATATTGATTCCCATTCACTCTGGCTCAGGCTATAGAACTCAGACTCAGAAACACTCTGACTCGCTTGTTCTGATTCACTCAAGGAAAGAGACTCTGAGTATGCAATACTTTCACTCAAAGAGAATGCATCCGTATCCTGACAAAGGGACTCCCCTGTCAAATGCTCAGAAACAGAGAGGCTATCAACCAAGGACAGGGACTCAAATTCAGATTCTGAAGAAGAGACTGCTAATGAGTAGTTCTCAGACATGGACTCTCGAAGCGAGAATCCTTTTGCTGATATACTCTGGCTAAACGACTCACTGTACGAATCTGCGACAGAAAGGCTGAGGGAAGCTAAAGCGCTAGTTGACAAACTCTGACTAACATTCCTTATCAAGTCAGCCACTCCCAAACTGTTCCTTTCCTGAAAGTCTTCTAAGGCTTCCATGACAGAAACTGATTCTATTGGTAACTCAAGATCTTCACTAGCACTCAGAATAATTTCCTTTTGCTCTTTGAGTTTTCGACTAGCGGGCTTTGATTTAGTTGCATCCAGGCTACGGTAATCACTATCTTCCCTACCCTTTTGCTTAAACTTTGATATCAAACGTTTAAATCCCTTTAGCTCTTCGTTATTATTTTTGCTCATAATATGATTTTCTCCAAAAATACAGTTATATCATCATTATAAAGTCTACAACAGAATCTGTCAAAGTATTAGCCAAAGAAAACTTCTAACTTCCCAGAAGGCTTAATATTAATGTAACTCAATGCCATATTTTTTATAATGTTTAGATTTATATCTGCATTCATTCTTTTGTATGATTTAAAAGCTTCTTTATGAAACTCAAAGACAGGATTTTTTTGGGCATACCCTTGACTAGACACCAAACCTTGAAATTGCTGTAAATAGTCAACCTGCTCAACCCAACAGTCATCTATCGCTCTCAAAACAACAGTTCGTTGAAATTGATTGAACAACTCTGAATCCTTGATTTTATCTTTTTTCTGCTGGTATTCTGAAACAAGGAGGTCAGATAAAAACTTTTTAACTTGCCGTAAATCCGTAACATCTAGATCATCTGGAATATCCTCGCAGTAATAACTAATGTTATCCAAAACAAAGCGAAACAAATCCGCCCGCTCTTTAAACGGTGTTTTACTTGTATAAATGTCCACTGCATCCGATAGGGTAGACAAGAAATAGGTCAAATCAAAGTCTGGATGGGAGATGAGCTTATTACGCTTATTGTAGATAATCTGTCGCTGAATACGGATACTTTCATCATATCGTTCCGTTGAACGTCTGGAAGCCGCTGACGCGTTATCACTATTCTTCTGAGCTTCTTCAACCGCATATCTAATACGACGAGAGGTCAAATGAATCTTTTGTTTTTTCTCTGGTTTTGCAATTTCTTTGTGATAGTACTCACTAATCCATTTGCTACCAGACTTGGAAATAAGATCATCCTCAAGAGAAATAAAGAATTTGCTCAATCCTGGAGCGCCTTGTCGTCCGGCACGACCGCGAAGCTGCAAATCGACTCGCTCACTGGACATTCTCTCTGTTCCAACAACAGCAAGTCCACCCAACTCAGCAACCCCTTCTTCCAAGATAATATCTGTTCCACGACCTGCCATTGATGTTGCTACCGTCACTGCAGAACGTCTACCCGCCAGTGCGATCATCTCAGCCTCTTTCGCTGCATTATGGGCGTTCAACACATTATGGGCGATTCCCTCTTGGAGTAAGAGCATAGAATAAATCTCAGACATTCCAACTGATCCTGTCGCAATTAAAACTGGCTGACCTTTTTTATGTAATTTTTTGATATACTCCAATGAAGCATATAATTTTTGAGGAATCGTGAGATAGATTTCATCTGGATAATCAATTCGTAAATTGGGTTTTCGTGTAGGAACAACTACGACTCCTAAGTCGTAAACGTCTCTGAACTCCTCCTCACAAACTTTACCAGTACCCGTCATTCCTGCTAATTTTGGAAACATTCTAAATAAATTTTGATAGGTAATAGAGGCCATCGAACGCGTTTCCAATGTGATTTTCACACGTTCTCTGGCTTCTAGCGCTTGGTGCAATCCTGATTGGAGTTTATTCCCTTCCAAGAGACGCCCTGTCGCCTCATCCATCAGTTTAACTTCACCATTATCCACCGTGTACTGACGATCTTTTTCAAATAAGTGGTTGGCTCTCAAAGCTAGGTTAATTTGGCGAATGAGCTGGTAATTATCTGGATCATAGGCATTCTGAACGCGGAAATAAACCTCTGCTTCCTTTACTCCTTTTCTCGTCAACCATACCGATGTCCGAGTGGAGTCTAAATTAAAGTCTTCCCCTTCTTTTAGAGTTTTCACAAACTCATCACACGAAAGAAAGAGGTTGGATTGAACCCGAGGAGAACCTGAAATAATCAGGGGCATCTGCGCACTATCTAGCAAGGCTGCATCTACTTCATCGACCAAACAAAAATAAAATTTTGGCAAAAACTTCTTTGATTCAGATGTCGCCAAGTTTTCTTCTAGGTAATCAAACCCTAACGCACTATGTGTTGTATAGACAATATCACTCTTATAGATTTGTTGTTTTTGAGGAATTTTAAGTTTTTTTGCCGGATCTTCCGAGACACCAACCCCAACTGTCATTCCTAAAAATCGAAAAACGGGTGCCATTTGTTTAGCATCACGCGCTGCCAAATATTCATTGGCCGTGACTAAGATCGTACTTTTTTCCGTCAAGGCATTTAGGTATAAAGGAAGGATAGCTGTCAAGGTTTTTCCTTCCCCTGTTCTCATTTCTGCAATCTGATTGTCTTGCATAACCAAGGCCCCTAAAACCTGAACATCATAAGGATATAATCCTAATACACGCTTGGCTGCCTCACGAATGGTTGCATACGCTTCTGGCAAAATGGACTGCAAGCTTTCTCCTCCAGAAAGGCGTTCTTTAAACCATTTTGTCTGAGCTTGCAGTTTCTCATTTGACATAGCTGCATAACTATCAGATAGTTTATTAACCTTCTCCAAAATCTTTTTGTAACGCATTAGTTTATAGGAGTTGGTCAAATTGAATCGTTTAGTTTTCATTCTCTCTCATCCACTCTTCAATCTTTTCCAAGTCAATTGCTTGAAGTAAAAATGACTTATCTAATAAATATTCAATGTTTGCTAGTTCACGTGGTCTAGTCTTCAAGTCCGCATATTCCTTAACTTTTGTCGGATTAAATTGCTGTAGCAATAATTCTTTAAAAATAGGCGGATTTACTCGACTACGGTAACGTTCCAGCAAGCGTTGATAGTCTAGTTCGCTTAAAAACTCATCCGTCACAAGAGCGTATGAATTTCCAAATTGTTTGGAGTAATGCAAGGCCGCAATATTAGAAATCGCTCCATAACCAACAAAAGCCACTTTTTCAAAAAGATGCTCTTGCGCTAATTCTTCAATCGTTTCAAGCAAGGTTTCGTAAAAACGTTCCTCCATGTATAGGAGCGCTTCTCTATAAGACGAATTAACAATCAATACATTTGAGAAATGTTCACGAACACGTTCTGGAATAAAACCTGTTCGATTGAGTTCAGGTTCAGTAAAGCAAACATACATCGTTTCTTTCTCGGAATCCTGATGAAGCAAATCAGAAATCCAGTAGCGATCCACTGTATAATCCGCCAACTGCTCCTCAGCAACATAAATCCCTTCAAAAAGGAAGCGATGACAACCCGAGCTGACTAACTGCACCTTATAATATTGTGTATTATCTGGAACGCATACGCTGACTCTCTCTCCCTGTTTAATGATCTGATTCGAAATTTCTTCGTCTCGAGCATCCATAAATTCAACTTTTAAGTATGTTGAATTTTCTGGGATGGTTTCTATATGACTGCCAAAAATATAGTTTTGCCCACGTTTCAATTCAGGAAGCTGACTCGTATTGCGTAAGGCCTGATAGTTTGCCCGTGAATGCCATTCATGAATAACTGTCCCCGAAGGCATGAACTGGTTTTCATACAAAACATGACCACCATCTAACAGTTTGACAGATGAACCGTATAGATACTGAGATACGCTTTGGATATCCCAATAAGCAAAATAGACTTCTTCCTTGTATCTCACGATTTAAACTCCCTTTCAAAACTATTCATTAATAGCGTTTTATATTGATTAAAGAACCATTCGACAATACCTTGTGTATCGTCGTTGTGTCGTCCAGTCAATCCCTTACTGATAACGCTGACGCGGTAATCTCGCTGTCCTAACTCATCCAGCATATCAGGATAGGCCGACATATCATAGTCATCTTGATACATAAAGGAGATAATGAATTTTGTTCTTGAGAAATCAGCTGACTCAAAAGCCGTCCAGAAACGTTCGTTAAGCTGAGCTGTAGCTCCACTTGATAACTCCCCTATTGTGCGGTACACCAAATCCAGTGACGTTGGAAATCCTCCCGGACGAATAGTTGACTCATTTTCTGCCATATCTCCTAAGTTGACAAGAGGTTTTCCGACAATGACGGCATGAGGTTCCAACTTAGAACTATAGTAAAGGGCGCCAAAAGTACCCATTGATAAACCTGACAAGGTCAGTTGTTCCTTCGTAAAACCGAGTTCATCTAAGCAGTTATGAACCACTTGGAGAAGTTTTTGTTCCAGCTCCTCCGATCCAAGATAGAATGCGCCCCCTTCTGAACGCGGATCCCCTACTAGTAAGAATGGCGATCCCAAATTATTCATCATCCAGTATCCCTCGAATCCCTCTGCAGGACGGTACCCTGAAAAATAGATGTTCAACGGTGGTTTCAAATCTCCTGGATGGAAGAAATAAATCAGTTCTTCTCTATTTTTATCGCTAATTCGTTTTCCTCCGACTAACAAGTCTCCATAGCCTAGATGGGAGTCTCGATAGTGGCAGGGACCAAGTTTTACAATTCCTTGTCCTTTTGCTTGAATACTGATACTCAAATAATACGAATCATTTACATCTAACGTCAGAGGCCGATCAAAGCTCGTTTCATCATAAATCCATTCTTGCATGGGAGAATTTCCAGCTGGAAAACCTTTGACAACGTAGCGGATTGAACAACCTTCTGAAACCCTGAACTCAGGCCACAGATCTAAGGGCATCTCCCCACTCAGAAAAACATTATGTTGATAGGTCGCAATAGTCTGATAATCCTCGCCGTATCGGCCACACAAACGAAGGTAATTTGTCCCTTCATAACTGACTTGCCCCTCAAAAGATGGTGCAGCGACTAGATGATTAACACTTAGTTTCGTTCCATTTTGCTTAGAGAAAAAACCACGTGAAAATATATGTAGCATCTGCTCTGGATTTTCAAAATTTGTTTTCACAGCTTTTTTGCGCAAAAGAAATCGTTCCAGCGTTTTTGTAGTGATTTGACAACGCTCATGATAGAACAGACGGTAAACCTGAATTTTCTGATCCAAGATAGTGACATACTCTAAATATTCAGCAGTATCTACTAACACGACATCAAACGGTTTGTCTACTTTTTTCTTCTTTTTTTTCCCGTTTTCCGCCTCAACTTCTCTATTTAAGATCCCGATATCTTCTGGCAATAAAGAGACGATGTCTTCTGGTTTGACAAATGTCCATTTTATATTACTAGGAATTTCATATTGCTCCTGCCAATTTTCATCAGCAATTTGCAAAACACTAATTTTTTTCATTTCCTTTTAATTCCTTTATGGTATTTTTCCACATATCGACAATCTCACCCCTTGTATACTGTTCAATCTTCTTGACTGAGTGAACTAGAGATTGATTCCAATGTTCTAAGTTTGTGAGGTAGTATAAGAGTGCCTCTTCGAAATCTGAAATATCATCTAGAATCCAACCATTTTCTCCATGCTTCACATAAGAAGAACTATACAAGTTAACCTGAGGGATCCCTCCACTAATGCCAGCGATTTGAGTCAACACATCAGCTGGAGTTCCCAAATCTAGTATAATACGAACGTACTTCAGAACTTTAATCAAATCGCTGTCGCTATGAATGGTCTCAATATCAATCCGTTCGCGAACAATCTCCTCTTCATCATCAAGAACTCGGTTTTCACCTCTCGCTCTCTTCTCTTTATCAACAAAAATCAATTCTTGTTCATATTCTGGCTTAAGAGATCGATAGCTTTCTAGTACCTGTTTTATATAGGCCTCTCGACCAAAATCCTGACTTTGTGTTCCAACCAGCAAGTCAATCCATTCATTTTTCAACATCATTTCAAACAAAGTCGTAAACACATATTGAATTTGATCTGCTGGTAGATTGTCGTAATTGACGTAAACAATCAACTCTTTTTTTCTTTGACTATGCCCTAGGTTTAGATGAGTATCATAAGGCGGAATCTCATAAAATCCCGGCAACTGTTCTAGATCCACATTAGCTGCTATCGTTTCAATTTTATTTAAACTATCAACAACGAAGAACGGCGTGTCTGTCAAATCCGTTAGCAGCTGCTCCTGGTTTGTAATTGGATAGCGATCTCCAAAAAAAGACAAGATAACATGATGGTTTTCCTTAATCTTTTGGAAAAAGTGATTGTGCTGCACATCTGACGAAATCACAATCGTATCATCCTTGGTTAGCGAAGAAGTTAAATACTGATCTAGTTTTTCATTGATCAATTCTTCGATATCTTGGTAAACTTCTTTTGCAAATGTAGCCTGCGCCTCAGGGTTAATAAGTACTTGATGATTTTCTGTACCCAAAAATTCCCTAAACTGCCATGTACCTTGTAAATTTAAATAATCTTGGTAGTAAGGCTGATCATTTTCAAAATAGATGATACTTGAAACAAATCCACGATCATCAAAAATTAGCTGATGATTTGTCTGCCCACCCTCAAAATAAGTAATATCAAAGAAATTACCTGTTTGTGAAAAGTTAATTTTAGCATAGTGTTCTTGATTTAAATATACCTCAATCATAAAAGGAGTATAGAAGAATTCTACTCCTTGAGGCCATTTAATATCTTCCAGACGAATTTTACGTACAGATACATCCGTCAGACCTTGTATGGTATCAAATAGATTCCATACAGTTTCTGGCAATATTCTTTGCTGATAAAGAAAGGTTCGAATATGTGGTGAATAGTTCAAAATCAGAGTGGTATTTGCCTCTCCTGATTGCTGAAACATTCGCAGCAAATTCACCGCATCATCAAACATCATATTTTTAGACACGTAATAGAAAGGCAGGGTGGTAGAATACCATTTCCGATCTTGTCTATACCAAGATGGTACAAAGTAAAACATATCCCTCTATTCTCCTTTAAATTCTAATTCTTTGTGGTAGTAAGTCCCAATTCTCAAAATACGTATTTCTTCATGCAAAGGCAAAAGCATACTGACTAAAATGATCAATGTACTTGGTATAGTCAAAAGCAAATTTGGAAGAGGTAGGAAGAAATTAATGAAATAGGGTAAACCAATAAAAACGATCAGGTAGAGTGCTCCTACGTTAGATTGTAAGGAAATGTAATGTTTCAAAACTTTTAAAGTTGCTTTCCCAGGCTGGATATAATCTAGGTATTCTCCTTGACGTTGTAAACGTTTCGCTGTTTCTTCTGGTTCTAAGTTGATATAGGCAAATAAAATTGCAAGAAGATAGATAGCAAGCAAGTAAAAGGCTAAACTTAAGGGTTTTGTAAAGTCAAATAAACTACCAAAATTTTTTGTAAAACCATGGCCAAACCAGTCTAATACCAACTGAAGCAACATAATAACACTCGAGGCATACATAATAGGCATTCCCCCAGAGGGAAGAAATTTGATAGGGAGGTAAGATTTACCATAGTAACGACTACTTAACATGACTCGATTTAGAGGTAAACGAATTTCAGCTCTCTCGCAGACCACGGCAATATAGCCCAAGAGCAAAAATGAGATCGCCGCACCTACTAGAAAGGCTAATCCTTCTTTAGACAAAACAGATTGTCCTATCAATACCACTAATTGGTTAGCAAATTGTAGCAGAATTCCTGAAATAATAATAATTGTCTGCCCGCCTACTCCCTTGCTAACATTCAAACCAGCCAACCAGATAATAACAAAGCTTCCTGCTACAACAGTTGCTAGTACAGCCATATTATAAATCCAATCATCTACAAGAAGTAAAAAGCGTCCATTTTCCGAACGAGCCGTGTACATAACAGCTATCCCTTGTAACACGGAAAAAATCAAAGTGAGAATCTTTTGAACAAAATCCGCTTTTTTCAATGACCAGGACTGGATATTCCAACTTTTATTCAAGTTGATGACCTGCCAGACAATCATCGTTGTAATCCATGGACCTAATCCTAGAGAAAACATGGAAATCTGAGAGACATCTACTCCTGCCAAGGAATACAAATAGGCCAAGGGATTTTGCTCAGTTATTTGCGAAAAACCTGTATTGCCATTGTATCCTGGAAGTAAAATATGGCGACCAAGTAAATAGATCGCAATGATCAAAATTGTAAAAATTGCTCTTCGGAAAAAAATACTTGTTCGTTTCTGTTTCTTAAGACCGAAATGTTTCATCTGTCATCCTTTATTCTTTATATTTAGCAAGTCTTGCGATCATTTTCTAGCAATGTTCATTCACCATCGTAACAGCAAGACAACCCAAGAAAACAGGCTCATCCCACTGATAATCAAGATAGGATTAACTGGCTTACCATGATATTTCACCTACGAAATACAGGAGCACCTCATGAGTGCAAATCTACTTGGAGCTTCTCTTCTATCCTTGAATATTTTCATGTGAGAACACCTGTTCTTCCATTTTTTCTATTTGAACATTATCAAATGCATAAACGGATTTACTTAATCCTTAAAATTTTTATAAGCATATCAACTCTGTCACCATGATTAACATCTAAAAAAACCATTCTCATACCAAATCTCTGAAAGGTAAGGAATTTTACGCTTTCTCATCTGATCATGATCCTTCTAAAGTTGAATGGATTTTATCCGATTTTTCTCATTAAAAAATCATTTATAAAAATTACCAGTGCCTACTATTGTAGCATATTTATCAATTATTTTCAAACACGACCTCTCTTTTTATAAGTGTGAAGGGCACTTTATGAATTTTGGACAAAATCCATTTGGAATAGTATTGACTATTCTAAACATTTGTTTACTATTACAACTCAGACGAAAAAGACCAGAGCATCACTCTGGCCTTTTCCTGTTCAATTTAGCTTGTAACTAAACTTAGTCTTCTTTTTTGCGAGTAGTAGCTGCAAGTCCTGCACCTAAGCCCAAGAGAGCCAATCCTGCTGCTAAAGCTGACACCTGAGACTCACTTCCTGTATTTGGAAGGTGACCTTTTTCAGTTTGTATCGCTTTTTCTTCTTGAGATTGTGCTCCTGTTTGAGTCAGTTGGTGCGCATCTGGATTGACAGGAACTTGTGGATTTGATCCTTCTTGTGCTACAGCAGTTCCCACTTCCACAATGCGATCTTGCGCAACTATCTTATC
>NZ_JALDWB010000007.1:815-83234 GCF_023110435.1 Streptococcus oralis | reverse complement strand
AAAGGTTTCTTTCGATGTACGCTTACCGTTTTCGACTTCTACTAGGTGGACACGAACACCTTTTTGACCTTCTTGAAGAACACGACTTTCACCCACATAAAGTTTGTCAGTCTTACATTCTTGAACTTGGAAATCAACCTTCTCTTCTTCTACTAGTAGTTCTGGTTTGTGATGAACCAAATCTCTGACCCCATCAAGTGGTTGAGCTGTACCTCGCTTAGTTCCTACTTCCACGATACGATCTTGCGCAACTATCTTATCAAAGGTTTCTTTCGATGTACGCTTACCGTTTTCGACTTCTACTAGGTGGACACGAACACCTTTTTGACCTTCTTGAATAACACGACTTTCACCCACATAAAGTTTGTCAGTCTTACGTTCTTGAACTTGGAAATCAACCTCCTCTTCTTCTACTAGTAGTTCTGGTTTGTGATGAACTAAATCTCTGACACCATCAAGTGGTTGGGCTGTACCACGTCTAGTTCCAACTAGAAGAACCCGGTCAACAGGAGCCTGAAGCACTTCACGGAGTTTCTCTTCACGAGTTCCGTCTGGGCTTACAGATGTAAGAATGCGTTCCTTACCAACTTGTCCTTCTTGTTCTACACGGCTTTCTCCTACATATAGACTTGAGTCTTCTTTTTCAACAGTCTGGAAGGCAAGTTCTTTTTCGACAACCTCAAGACTTGGATTTTCTTCTTGAATAGCAGGGGCTGTTTTCTCAGAAACTGGTTTTTCCTTGACTAGTTGTATACGGTATTCCTTAACTTGTTTTCCACTTTCTGAAACGAGGCGAACAAGAACTGGAAGGCTATCATCTCCGCTATCTACAACTGTTGAAGCCACTTGATTGCTTTCTTGAACGGTCACTTTTGGACGTTGACCTTTATAGGTGATTTGATAGTCTTGACGATTTTCAGCGAAATCAGCAAGTTCTTTTCCATCTACAAGAATCTTCGATTGAGTGCTTTCTTGAGGCAATTCGCTTGGCGCAAGGAAGGTCATCTCAATCATCGCAACACCCTTCTTATCAGCTTTGCGCTCCATACGCCATCTCATGGCTTTGGCTTTCACGGCTTTAAATGTTAGGTTGATTTCATCACCAGCTTCAATGTCTTTATCCGCACGATAAGGAACAGCTTCCCAGTTATCTGGATTGTTAAATGGATGGCCTGATTCATAGGCTTGGTAGTTTGAATAGTAGGTAGGCACTTCAAACTCTGGACCGATATAACGTTCTAAAACAAGTTTAGATGGCGCATCCGTACCACTATCTGCAAAGAAGTGAAGTTTAGCTCGCGCAACAGTCCGTTCTACAATCTTGCCATTTTCACGGAAGATCACACCCGCTGATACTTCTGGATTAGAAGATGGTGTTGGAGACCAGTTTGTCCAACGACGATTTTCATTGTGATCTCCATCATTGATATAGTCTACACGATCATGTGAACTTGGATCAATATCATTAGTTGCAGAAGCAAAGGCTTGGTTACTGTTTTCATCATAGTTAGGATTGTTTGAGAGAGCCTCACCAAGTTTGTCCGTCACTCGTACAGTGAACTCCGCAACGAGGTCACTACCAAGGACACGACCTCGAACAGTAAATTGACCTGCTTTGGTCAGATTTTCTGCTGGAACTTCTTCCCATTCAACTGCCAAGTCTTTTGTTTCATAGCCGTCTTTACCTGTGAAGTAAACCGGAACCTTCGTTGGCAATTCAAGTGGTTGCCCTAGTTGCAACAAGCGAGCTTGTTTAACCGCAACAACTGGTTTACGAGAAAGTAAGTCTTTGTCCTTAGTGAAGTGTAGACGGTATTCACCTAAGATGTCACCATTTTCAGCTTTCGCAATGACACGAACCGGCTCACCTTCACGAACGCTTGGAACAACCGTCGCAAGACCATTGTTGCTAACACTTGCCGTTACTGCGGGAACTTTTCCATCTACAGACTCAAGGTAGTAGTCTGTCAATTCAGGGTTGAAGTTTGCTAAATCTTTGCCATCAACTTGGATTCTTGTTTGTCCTTGTTTGGCTGCCGCAACTTGTTTCGCAAAGATTTGTACTTCTGTGATAGAAGTTCCACGCTTATTATCTACTTTCACCATGCGAATACGAACAGCATAGGTTTCAACTTTATCAAAGCTAAAGTGGTTCATTTCTCCAGCCTTGAGTTGAGTTGGAGCTTTTAGATTGGTAACAGTTTTCCAGTTAGCTGGATCGTTAAATACATGGTCTTCATTGCCTACAAAGCTAGGGTTTTTAGGAGCTGTTGGAACAGTCTTACCAACATAATACTCGATCACATAAGACTTCGGCGCACCAACTCCATGGTCTTCGTGGAATCCGACACTTAGATTATCAACCGAACGTTTGCTCAAGATACCTGAATCTCCGAATAGGACACCAACTGAAGCTTCTGGATTACTACGATTCCAGTTTGTCCAACGATTGGCTGGTCGGTCATTAAAGGAAATCAATTTATCGTTGACGTTTGAAACAGGGTCGCTCGGATTTGAGTCTGAAGCAAAGGCAAGTGGCAATTCTGAACCCGTCCATTGGTCAGAAATATTTGCACCTTGCTCAGTTTGAGCAGATACGCGAACATGGAGTTTAGTTGTTAATTGCGTACCTTCAAGGCGACCAGTGACTGTAAAGACACCTTCCTTGGCGTATTGCTCCGGATCAATCGCATCCCATGTAACCTTAGCTGATGAAACGTGACCATTTGAATCGTAGGTACGAACACTTTCTGGTAATTGAGGTGCTTCTGCGATTGGGGTCGTCACACTAACTTCTTCAACTGAAACGATACCTTCTACAGAGACTTTAGCACGCGCTTCAAGGTCAAGGCCTTCAACTTTACCTAGCACTTCAAAGGTTTGATAGTGGTCTAGTTTTTCTTTTGGAATAGCTTCCCATGTGACTTTGTGAGTTTTAGGGAAACCTTTGTCATACTCAACAGTTACTGTTGCTGGAAGACTTGGTTCTTGATGCAAGTCTGTCACTACATTTACTGAACGGATAGATTGCGCAACCTTCGTCTCAGTATTGGCCTGGATAGTGAGTTCAACTTGGCCTTTAGCTCCCTCATATTCCGCTTTCAGAGTGACTACTCCTGGCTTATGTAACTCAAGCATTCCTTTACGAACTGCGACTTCCCCTTCACCACTTGTAGAGAAGGTTACTTTATCAGCTGGTAAAACTGCTTGTGTTCCATCTTGATAGTGAGCTCGAACCGACAATTTCACTGTTTGGTCTTCTTTGAGGCTGTCCGCTTGTTCCACTTGTAGGCTCAAATGGTCAATTTTTGGTGCTTCTTCAAGGAATTGAATTGCATACATTTGAAGAGGGCCACCATCATTTGGTTGAACAAAGATGCTTGCACGCATGCCGTTTGCTGCACTTGCTTGGACTACAGTAACATCCGCATTTTCAGTACTTGCTGCGACTTCTGGCAAGGATGCACCATAAGCAAGAGTGCGGTATTGCATTGGATGTTGACTAGTAAGGCCTGTGACAGCTTCACCACCAACACTTACAGTCGGTACTACAGGTGTTGCAGGATTGCCTTCTTCTACTACAAGCGTAGCATGAATAGTCTCACCGCCCAGTTGACCAGTCATTTGAATACGTGATCCTGCAACTGACAGTTTAGCTTTATCAGTTTCCGCAATCTCCCACTTATCAACTTCGTATTCTTGTACGCTTCCATCCGTAACGGCAATAGAAACATATTTGTCAACAGCACTCAAGTCTGTTCCTGGGGCAACACGTTTAACAGTTGGTAGTTCTTTCGCAATTGCTAGAACTTCTACACGAGCCTCAACTTCACGTCCGTCTGCCATACCTTTAACAGTCACAACTCCTGCTTGGCTCACATCAACTGAAGACCAGGTTACTGGACGTTTTTCACGACTGCCATCACTGTAGATAAAACCGACTGTCTTCGGCATTTTTGGCTCTTTTTCAATAACAGTACGTACTTTTGGTACTTCTGTTCCGAGAACAGTCTTTTCTTGGTCTTCTTTCTTACCAGTAAAGATGGTGACTTGGTCCGATTTCAAGAGATCTGAATGGGCTGTTAGTGTGAATTTACCTGCTTGTTCAGTTGATTTGACAATGGCAACACCTTTACCGTTAAAGGCTCTGCGGACCCAAGAACCGTCTGGTTGCGCCTTGTAGCGTTCACGGCTGGCTTGTTCCCCATTATCGACACCGACCAGTTGACCTTGTCCATGTAATTGGAAACGAACCAGATTATTTGCAGTTGGTACAACATTTCCTTCACTGTCTACGATTTCGTAGTAGATGTAAGTCAAGTCTTTTCCATCTGCTGCGATTGCGTGTTCTTCCTTAACAAGACGAACACCTGCTGGTTGACCCGCAGTGGTAATCTTGTCACGTGCAATTTCTTTTCCAGCTTCATCGCGAGCTACAGCTTCCAAGGTACCTGGTTGGTAAGCAACCTTCCACTCAAGATAGAGTTCCTTAGCATTCGCACCTTCTTGGTAGGTACGGCCATCGCTGGTTTGTTTTTTGTTGAAGGTCTTAACTCCGAGAGATTGACCGTTCAAGAACAATTCAACGCTTGCAGCGTTTGAATAAGCACGAACTGGAATCTTACCTTCTGCATCAGCTACGTTCGCTTTTAGAGTAGGGTCTTCCCAGTTCCAGTGAGGAAGGAGGTGCACCATTGGTTTCTTCTTAACAGAAACCCATTGGCTTTGGTAAAGATAGAAGTCATGTTTTGGAATACCAGCTGTATCAACAATACCAAAGTATGAACTCTTAACTGGCGTGTGGTTTTGGTTGTGCCATGGAGTAGGCTCACCGATATAGTCCGTACCTGTCCAGATAAACTGTCCAGCATAGCCAGCATTGTCTCGGTCAAAAGTCCATGAAGCAGTTGCAGTTTTACCCCAACCAACTCTGTCATTTCCATAGTCAGACTGTTCGTAGTTACGATAGTCTTGGTTGCTGTGAACTAGTTCTCTCTCAGGGCGATAATAACTTCCACGTGTACGGGTAGCTGAAGATGTCTCAGAACCGTAAATCAACCAGTTAGGATGTTTTGCACGAAGGGCTTTGTAGTTATCTTCAGAATAGTTGAATCCAACCGCATCTAGTTCATCAGCAATTTTCTCATGTCCACCACTACCATTACCGAAACGGAACTTATCTGCTCCCATGGTAACGTAACGAGTTTTATCAACATCCTTGATAACTTTGACTAGACGTTTTACCGTTGCTAGAGAGTGGGCGTCACCATTTGCTTCACCGATTTCGTTTCCGATAGACCACATGAAGACAGCTGGATTATTTTTATCTCTTTCGACCATAGTACGTAGATCGTAATCAGACCATTTTTCACCTTTTCGAGCTTCTGGGTGAGTGGCATCTTTTTCAAAGAAGCGACCATAGTCATAAGGTTTCTTTCCACCATACCAAGTATCAAAGGCCTCTTCCTGAACGAGCAAACCAAGTTCTGCAGCGATTTGCAAGGTTTGCTCACTAGCAGGGTTGTGGGTTGTACGGATGGAGTTAACTCCCATCTCCTTCATTTGTTTGAGACGGCGATATTCTGCTTTATAGTTTTCTTCTGCTCCAAGCGCTCCGTGGTCATGGTGCAAGGAAACACCATGGAATTTAATGCGTTCACCATTCAAAGAGAAGCCTTCATTTGGAGTCCAGTGATAGTAACGGTAACCAAACAAATCTTTCTTAGCATCAACCAATTGACCGTCACGGTAAACACGCGTAATCAATTCGTACAAGGCAGGTTTATCATTTAAAACTGTCCAGAGTTTTGGTCTTTCAACTTCTAAAATCGCATCAAGACTTGTTGATTCATGTGCTTTCAAGGTACGACTCGCTGTACGAACCAAGCCCGTTACAGCCTGACCACCACGTTCAACGATTTGATATTCTGCCACAAGTTCATGGTCTTTATCATCTGTATTGACGATTTTGCTGGCTACATGAGTTTCAACCTTGCCGTGTTGCTGTTGTTCAAGTTTTGGCGTTAAGATGGTTGTTCCATTTTTCTCAACATGAACTTTATCTGTCACTTGCAAGGTCACATCACGATAAATACCGCTACCAGAATACCAACGGCTACTTGGTTGTTTGTTGACAGCATGGACAGCAATCACATTCTCACGACCATCTTTGTGAAGGTATTTGGTGATATCGTATGAGAACTGGTTGTAACCATTTGGATAATGTCCCACTAACTGGCCATTGACATAGACTTGAGAGTCCATGTAGACACCATCAAAGGTCACTCGAACATTTTTCTTGAGATCTTTTTCATCAAGTTTAAAGGTCTTGCGATACCAAGCTTCACCACCATTGAGCTGTCCACCTTCATTTTGGGCAGGGGACTGATGGTCAAAATCGTTAAAGATACTCCAGTCGTGTGGGAGATCCAATTTTTGCCATGTTGATACATCGGCATCTGATTTCACAGCTTCTTTAGGATTCGCATTGAGTTTAAAGTGCCAATTTTGATTAAAATTCACTTTTCTATCTTCAATCATTTGATTCACTTCTTCATTTGTCGCAGCTTTCAAATCTTCCTTGAGAGGCTTTTCTTGACTTGAAGCTTGAGATTCTACCTTCGGAGCTGTTTCTTCAGGTTTGAGAGACACTTTCTCCTCTTTTGGAGCTACAGGTTCGTCTTCTTTCTTCTCTGGTTTGCTTGTTTCAATTGGAGTAGCTTGACTTTGGTCAACACTTGCAACATCCTTGTGTTCTGCTACAGCTTGATCTTCTTTTCCCTCCACTGCTGGACTTTCCTCTTTTGCTTGTTCTACAGTGTGGGCGATAGGAGTTTCATCCGCGAAAACTGGTGATTCTCCAACGACACTTCCTCCAAATAGAACCGCACAGGTTCCAATCATGACAGAGCAAGCACCTACGGCAAACTTACGAATGCTGTAAACTCTTTTACGATTCCAATGGCCTTTTTCCATAAAATCCTCCTTTAGTAACCGCTTCCATTTTCTTGTAAGCGTATTACTTTTTCATAGCCTTTTACCTTTATTTTATAAAATAATATAGGAAATTTCAATACCATAAACACAAAAAATCATATTTTTGATTGTTTTTTCTAAAATTTGTAGAAGATTCAAAAAAGTGAATGTAAATTTAGAACAAAAACAAACAATTTTTTGACACTCAGTTAAATATTATAAAAAGCTCCTTTTGTAAGGAACTCCTTTTACTTATAATTAAAGATTCCCCCTGCCAACTTATCAGCTAACTTGGGGAAGAGGGTATAAAACTTATGGGCTAGGTTCAACAAAATTGGGAGATTGAGTTCTCGTTTGTTTTTTCCTATGATCTTGACGATTTTTTTAGCAACCGCATATGGTTCTAAGAGAAAGCGGTCAACCGACTTGAGGTAGCTCCCATCTGGGTCTGCTTGGTCAAAAAATCCTGTTCGGATTGGTCCTGGATTGACTGTTGTTAGATAGACACCATAGGGCATGAGTTCGAGGCGTAGAGCATTGGAAAAACCAATAGCCGCAAACTTGGTCGCCGAGTAAAGACTGGACTTAGCAGTCGCTATCAAGCCTGCCATGCTGACAATATTGATGATATGCCCTTTTCCTCTCTCCTTCATGCGAGCTCCAAGACGACGAGACAGATTCATCAGAGCAAAGGTATTAACCTCAAACATCTGGTGAATGTCTTGAGCAGAAATCTGGTCAAATTCCTCAAAAATCCCGTAACCAGCATTGTTAATCAAGACATCAATCTTGCCATAACGGAGATAGAGGTCAGCTACCAGAGTTTCTAGGGCTGAGTCATCAGTAATGTCGATTTCAATCAATTCTACATTAGGATGGTTTCCATATAGCTCCGACAGTTTTTCCTTGTTTCTACCTAGTAAGATGAGTTGGTCATCTAGCAAGAGTTTGACCATTTCTTGGGCCAATCCGCCACTAGCTCCTGTAATGAGAATAGTAGACATGCTTCGTCCTTTCAATAACTGTTAGATTTCCACTTCTTCCAAGTCTTTGACCACATGGACATTTTCAAAAACAGTTGCCGCATCCTTCTTGAGCTGGCTGATATCTTTTGAGAGGAAACGGGCGCTGATATGATTGAGCAAGAGGCGCTTGGCTCCTGCTTCTGCTGCTACTTGCGCAGCCTGCATATTGGTTGAGTGACCGTGATTGCGGGCAATTTTCTCATCACCCTTTCCATAAGTCGATTCATGGACCAGGACATCAGCATTGACGCCTAGACGCACGCTGGCATTGGTTTTTCGCGTGTCACCAAGAATAGTAACTACCTTGCCAGGTCTCGGTGCTGAGATATAGTCTGCCGCCTTGATTTGAGTCCCATCATCCAGAACAACATCCTGACCGTTTTTGATTTTTCCAAAAAGCGGGCCAAATGGGACACCAGCAGCCTTAAGTTTTTCAGCATCCAGCGTTCCTTCCAAGTCCTTTTGCATGACACGATAGCCAACACAGAAAATAGTGTGATCCAGCTCCTCTGCATAAACCGTGAACTTATCGGTTTCAAGGATTTTCCCTAGATAATTTTGGTCAAACTCATGAAAATGAATGTGGTAAGGCAGACGAGAACCTGACACACGAAGACTGGTTAAGACAAATGACTTGATCCCTTGCGGCCCATAAATGTCCAAATCTGTCTGCTCTTCATTAGCTTGAAAAGCACGGCTAGAAAGGAAACCTGGTAAACCAAAGATGTGGTCTCCATGCAAGTGAGTGATAAAGATTTTGCTGACCTTACGTGGTCGAATCGTGGTTTCCAGAATGCGATTTTGCGTTCCTTCGCCACAGTCAAAGAGCCAAACTTCGTTAATCTCGTCCAAGAGTTTCAGGGCGAGGCTTGAAACGTTGCGGGCTTTAGAGGGCTGACCAGCCCCCGTTCCTAAAAATTGAATATCCATTCGATACTTTCTAATTAATCAATATATAACATAGCTGTGCGATTTTCCGATCGGAAATAAGGCTTTCCAGAAAAAGCAACAGCTTCTTGTAATAAATCCTCTTGACTATAGCCTTTGAGACGCTTGCGACCATCTGCTAAGTTTTCCAAGTCCGTTAAAGCTGTTAAGGTTTCTACACTGACTACTTCCTCTTCTCCGATTGAATTCATGTAGATTTTACCAGACTCCTCAAAGACGAGCTGATGGGGGAAAATTTGCGCAATCTCAAAAAGCAAGTCAGTAGTAATTTCTTCCTCAGCTTCTGAGAAAATGAGTCCAAGATCTTCTTTCTCATAGCAAAATCCAAAGGATTTGCCAGACAGATTAAGCCGAACAAAGGGTTTACTTTCTTCGGTGAAACTTGGCTCAGTATTATAGAGGTTTAGTTCCTGGCTAAGTTCTGCAAAATAATCCGTCGCAGCTTCAGGACTCTTTTTCTGGTAGAGTTCAGCAAAGTAGGCATTGACTACACTCGGTGGAGGTGTGATGAGAGCTAGTTGCTCCTGCTCTGTTTTACCAGCTAGAAACTGATCCAGATAGACCTTATCCAGACTTGTATAACCCCCATATTTTAGAGCCAACGTTTTAATATCAGTCATAAAATTCCTCTAACCTCCATTTATTTTTCTCGGAAATGTAGCCTGTAATGACTTCCCCGTCATCCTGATAATCGCGCTCTTCCAGAATCGCAACACTTTCCAAATCATGAATCTTGTAAGACTTAGAAAAAGGCACGCGCAGAGTAAATGCTTCAAAAATTTCCTTAATCTTATCTAGCAATAAAGCTTGCAAGTTCTCACGACTATCCTCAGACTTAGCAGAAATGAGAGCGTATGGCGTTTGGGTCGGCGTAAAATCCTCCACCAAATCCGCTTTATTATAAAGGGTCAGGCGAGGAATATCTTCCATATCCAAGTCTTTCATGATGGACAGAACTGTTTTTTCATGCTCCTCGTGGTAAGGATTGCTGGCATCGATAACATGAACCAGAAGGTCCACATGCTTGCTTTCTTCCAAGGTTGACTTGAAACTGGACACCAACTCTGTCGGCAAATCTTGGATAAACCCAACAGTATCAGTCAAGGTAACCTGTAGATTGCCCCCAAGATGGATGCTCTTCGTTGTCGCATCCAGAGTCGCAAATAGCTCATCTGCCTCATATTGGGTCTTACTGGTCAAGGTGTTCATGATGGTTGATTTCCCAGCGTTGGTGTAGCCTATCAAGCCAATCTTAAAGGTACTCGACTCCAAGCGTTTTTCTCTGACTGTCGCTCGATTTTTCTCAACCACCTTGAGCTGACGTTCAATGTCTGTGATTTGGTTGCGAACACTACGACGATTCAGCTCCAGCTGGCTTTCACCAGGTCCACGAGAACCAATCCCCCCTGCTTGACGACTAAGCATAATCCCCTGCCCAACCAAGCGAGGCAAGAGGTACTTGAGCTGGGCTAGGTGGACTTGGAGTTTTCCTTCGTGGCTTCGAGCCCGCATGGCAAAAATATCCAAAATCAGCTGCATACGATCAATCACTTTTACTCCGAGAATTTCCTCCAAATTAACATTTTGTCGCGGAGTCAGACGGTTGTTGACGATGACAGTGCTAATTTCTTCCGCATCTACCATGAGTGCAATTTCTTCCAACTTACCAGAGCCAACAAAAGTCTTGGAATCATATTTTTCACGTTTTTGTCTGTAACTATCTACTACGACTGCCCCAGCTGTCTTAGCCAGACTTGCCAACTCTTCCATGGAGAGGTCAAAATTATCCATGCCCTGCAGTTCTACACCAATGAGCAGGACTCGCTCCTCTTTTTTCTCTGTTTCAATCATCTAAAAACTCCTCAATCTGGCTTAAAATGCGGTCCTTCACGCCAGACTCCCCTATCTGATAAAAGGTCACCTGCATACGATTACGGAACCAGGTCAGCTGGCGCTTAGCAAAACGACGCGTTGCCTGTTTGAGACTCTCGCTGGCTTCCTCCAGAGTCTGCTCCCCACGGAAATAAGGAAAAAGTTCCTTGTAGCCAATGCCTTTGGCTGCCTGCACATCAGGGTAATGGTCAAAAAGCCACTTAGCCTCATCCAAAAGCCCGGCCTCAAACATCAAATCCACTCGACGGTTGATCCGTTCATAAAGCTGACTGCGTTCATCATCCAAGCAGATAATCAGTGGTTCATACAAGGTCTCCTGATTTTCCAAATCCTGACCAAAATGGGCAATCTCCAAGGCACGCATAGCACGACGACGATTAAACTGAGGAATTTCAAGGCCTGCTTGCTCCACAAGATGGGCTAATTCCTCATCTGAATAAGGCTCCAAGCTAGCCCGATAGGCCAAAATCTCCTCATGAGGTGTTTCCCCACCTAGATGATAGCCTTCAAGCAAGCTCTGGATATAAAGCCCAGTTCCACCAGCGATAATAGCAAGCTTGCCACGTCTCTGAATATCCTCAATAGCCTTCTTAGATTCTGAAACAAAATCAAAAGCCGAGTAAGACTCGGTCACCTCTCTGACATCAATCAAATGATGAGGAACAGCTACTTGCTCCTCTGGGCTAGCCTTGGCCGTCCCAATATCCAATCCTCTGTAAACTTGCTGACTGTCACCACTGACCACCTCTCCACCAAAGCGCTTGGCCACTTCAATAGCAAGGGCAGTTTTTCCAACAGCAGTCGGTCCAACAATCACAATTATTTTTGTTTTCATCTTTTTTCCTTGAAAAATTCCCATTTTTTCGTTACTATTATTATATCATAAAAAGGTCAGTCAGAAAAATGCTACCCCTTGAGGAGCCTGGCTGATCGGGAAGATAAAGGAGGAAGACTCATGGCTAAAGGATTCGCTAAAGGTCTTGTAACAGGTGTTGCAGGAACTGTCGCTGCTGTTGCAGGAGCAGTATACGCATTTAAAAAGAAAGTAATCGAACCAGAAGAGCAAAAAGCAGCTTTCATCGAAGAAAACCGTAAAAAAGCAGCTCGCCGCCGCGTATCACATTAAGCAACAAAAGAAGTTGAGAAATCTCAACTTCTTTTTATTTTCTTTTATACTCAATGAAAATCAAAGAGCAAACTAGGAAGCTAGCCGCAGGCTGTACTTGAGTACGGTAAGGCGACGCTGACGTGGTTTGAATTTGATTTTCGAAGAGTATTAAATAGCTAGGTCAAACTTCAGCTGTGGCTTGACCGGATTATAGTCAACCAACTCAAAGTCTTCGGCTTTGATATCAAAGAAATTGGTCTCATCTGGCACATTCAAGACCAAACGTGGTTGGCAGTTTGACGGCTCACGACGAAGCAATTCCTCTGCTTGTTCAAATTGATTATCATAGATATGGAGGTTGTTGATAAAGTAGAAGAACTTCCCAACATTCCAGCCGAAATGCTTGGCAATCATCATTTGAAGAGCTACGTACTGCATAGCGTTAATGTGGTGGGCCACCAGCATGTCATTAGAGCGCTGGGTCAAAGTCGCATCTAGATAAATTTCTCCATCTACTCGACGGACATCAAACATGGTTTGAAAGGCGCATGGAAGGAGGCCGTCTGTCTCCTCAAATGCTTGGTAATCCCATAGTGAGATGATATTACGACGATTCCAAGGGTTGGCTTCCAACTGTTTGAGAATCTTATTGATGATGTCGTGTTTCTTAACAACTGCCCCATAGCGCTCACCAATGGTTCCCGTATCTCCCACTTCCCAGTCATTCCAGTAGTGAACATTGTACTTGTTATTTAGCACTTCTAGGCTATTAGACTGATCCTGGTAAATCCAAAGTACTTCTTTGATGGCGGATTTGATTGCAATGGGGCGCAAGGTCGTGATGGGGAATTCCCCCTTGGCCAAGTCATACTCTGCAAAGACACCCGTTACGTACTTGGAGTTGGCAACAGTCCCATCCTTGTACTTGGGACGTGCTTGTTCAGAAAAGACACCGTCTTTGAGGATTCGTTCAATATTCTCTTTAAAAATCGTATCTGCTTTTGTCATTTACTCTCACCTCATTTATTTCCTAACTAGTATAGCATAAAAAAGAAAAGAGGAACATTACTAACTCTAGGTTAGCATTTTCCCTCTTTTATTATTTTATTGCAAAACAAGTGATGCTGCTCCGATAACTCCAGCGTCATTTCCTAGAGTTGCAAGAGCCAATTTTGTGGATGTGCGTACTTGTGGGAAAGTATTTTCGTCGTAGACTTTTTGAACACCTTGGAGAAGGAATTCTCCTGCAGCTGACACCCCACCACCGATAACGATAGTTGATGGGTTGAGGATTGAGCCGATGTTAGCACACGCAATACCCAAGTAACGTGAGAAGTTACGGTAAACGATCAAGGCAAGATCGTCCCCTTCTTTTGCCAAGTCAAAGACAGTTTTAGCAGTTACTTCTTCACCGTCGTCAATCAAGCGTTTCAACTCTGCATCGCCTTCATATTCATCCGCGTAACGGCGAGTCAAGTTGACAATCCCTGTTGCAGAAGCAACTGTCTCAAGACAGCCTTTTTTACCACAGGTACATGCGATTGGTTGGTCAAAATCAACAGTGATGTGACCAAGCTCACCAGCAGCACCAGCAACACCGTGAAGTAATTTACCTTCTGCGACGATACCGCCACCAACACCTGTACCAAGTGTCATAAAGACAACGTCTGGTTGATTGTCACCAGCGCCCATCCAGCGCTCACCAAGAGCAGCTACGTTGGCATCATTATCAATGAAGAATGGAATACCCAAGGCTTTTTCAATCTTTTCTTTAATTGGTTGAAGGGTTTTCCAGTTGAGGTTGTAAGCACCGATAACAGTCCCTTTTTCACGGTCAACCACACCAGGTGATCCCATTCCAATCCCTCGAAAATCCGTAGCTGACAATCCAAGCAAGTCCAAACGATGTTGAATAGACTCAATCATATCATCTACAATATGGCTTCCCTCGTCCAAAATATTAGTCTTGATAGACCATTTTTCTTGGATTTCTCCCTCTTGAGTTAAAATTGCAAACTTGATAGATGTTCCACCAAGGTCAATCCCAATAATCTTTTGACTCATCGTCTTCTCCTTTTTAATTGAAAATGCTTACAGATATAGTATAACAAAATCGTCTGTTTTGTGCAAAGGTTTGCGTGAATTTATTTTCATTTAGTCATTTTCTTTGCTCCAAAGTTTGCTAACTTAAGATTCAATCCTCAACTCATACAAACCTCTGACTGCATTACAGCCATAAATAGTTTCCGCTTGGTCCAAGTCTGGCACAGTCAAGACTTTTTCCTCTACCTGTCCTGTTTCCAGCAAATGCTGGCGGTAGATTCCTGGTAAAATTCCTTGACTGATGGGTGGTGTGTAGAGTTTACCATTAATTTTTAAGACCAGATTCCCAATAGAGGTTTCCAATAGCTCTCCTGCTTCATTATGGTAAATGATTTCCTGTTTACCTAGATTTAAATGTGGTCTGTGAGTGATTTTGAAGTAGGTAAATGCTTGCTGCAAATCTGCTTCCTGAAGGCAAAGTTGAGCCTGGCAGAAAGCTGGACTAAGGGGTTCAAGTACTTGGCGACTGACTTCCATCTCTCCTGATTTGCTGATAGTAATTCGCAAGCGGTAATCTTGATTAGCATCACAAGTCTGACACTCCTTCTCTATCTTTTGTCTCAGTTCTTCTGGATCAAAAGGATAGGTAAAATAACGACTCGCCTTTGTCAACCTTTCCAGATGTTGATCTTCAAACAGCAGGCTCTTCTGGCTGATTTTTCCTGTAGTAATCAATTTGAAACGAGCTTGTTTACGATAGAGAACAGCCGCCTTTTGATGAACTTCATGGTATTCGGATTCCCAAGTGCTATCCCATGTAATGCCTCCGCCAACTCCATAGATAGCTTGCCCCTTGTAGAGTTGAATGGTCCGAATAGCAACATTAAAAATCCGTCGTCCATTTGGAAGCAAGAGACCAATCGTTCCACAGTAGACTCCGCGTGGTTGAGGCTCCAAGTCCTTTATAATCTTCATAGTCGCAATTTTCGGAGCTCCCGTTATGGATCCACAAGGAAAGAGAGAGCGAAAAATGGAAACCAAGTCCACATCTGCTCGCAACCGACTCTTGATTGTCGAAGTCATCTGCCAAACAGTCGAATACTGCTCCACTTGACACAGACGTTCTACATGCTCACTCCCCACCTCAGAAATACGGTTCATGTCATTGCGCAAGAGATCCACAATCATCATATTTTCAGAGCGATTTTTAGGATCCTGCTCCAACCAACTAGCTTGGGCAAGGTCTTCTTGGTCAGTCACTCCCCGCTGAGTTGTTCCCTTCATTGGACGAGTCGTTAATTCTCGGTCATTTTGCTCAAAAAAGAGCTCTGGGCTCATGGAAATCACTGCCATCTCATCATGTTCCACATAGGCATTGTAGCCCGCCTCCTGTTCTACCACCATGCGATTGTAGATGGCAAAAGGATTGGCACTTAAGTCTTGCTTGAGTTGGACAGTGTAATTTACCTGATAGGTGTCCCCCTGACGCAAATGATGGTGAATCTGGGAAATAGCCTTTTCATAGTCCTCTGCAGACGTTACTTCCTGCCAATCAGAAGGCAAATCAACCTCATCATAAATCAGAGGAATAGGGGATGTTTCCACCCTATCGTGAACAGTAAAATAAAGCAAATACTCGCCCAGTAGAGGAAGCTTGTGAACTGCTAGTTTTTCCTCAAAAGCAGGTGCAGCCTCATAACTGACGTAGCCCACAACATAATAGCCTTGCTCTTGGTAGCTTTCCACCTGTGCTAGCAGGTCCGCGACTTCTGCTAAATCTCTCGTTTTTAACTCTTTAATCGGCTGGGTAAAGGTGTATCTCTCCCCCAAAGCCCTAAAATCAATCACTGTTTTTCTATGCATATCTTAAGTATAGCACAAAAAAAGCCAACCTAGAACAGCTAAATCCAGCTTTGTTTACTGATTTCTGTAACGAAAAATTCTCTACGTTACTTTTTTCTACATTGGAGTGCTTTTAACAAGAATTAAACAAAAACAGAGAGAGTCTTGGTTGCTATACCCTTACTCTCTCTGTTTTTACTGTTCAGAAATTAAAAATTGATTTGAAGTTTTAATGATGCCTACCGTTTCTTTGATATCTAAATCATCCGTGTACAGAAAATGATGTTTCTCACTATTTTTAGCTAAGAATTCATTTCTTGCTTGGATTGATAAATCGCCTGTTCTCTCAATTTCTTTCCGAGAAGAATCCCTATCTTTCAAGGTTTCTTCTTCTGCCATTAGGACACAATACTTTAGCTTAATTTGTTTTTCCTTTAAGAAAGCTACAATTTTCTTTAGTTGATCTTCAAATATGACATACTCTATCACGACGGTAATGCCTCGGTCAATGAAATTATTGGTCAGACTGATGATATTATCCCAGAACAAATCCATGTAAAATCCATCATCTTCCCAAGGAGCTACGAGACCACCTTTAATCATTAAGTAAATCATATCCCCCTCTATAACTGCACTTTTGTCAAAAGAATAGGCCAATTCTTTGCTGACAGTGCTCTTTCCAACACCTGGAGGACCCGAAATGATATAAACACAATTTTCCAACTTTAACCTCTATATACTTGAACTATCTCTCTAACTTAGGATCATTCTCAGCCCACTTATGATTTTCTTATGAAATCTTCTGGATACTGCGCACGCGCACCCCCGATGAGTTTTGGACGGCTAGCTAGAGCCGTTACATGGGCGTGCCCAATCTCACGCAAAACTGGTCGAATCGGAACCTGCACATGCTTGACATGCATACCGATTGCGGTATCTCCGATATCAATTCCTGCATGAGCCTTGATAAACTCCACTTCAACAGGGTCCTTCATAAACTTGAAGGCTGCCAGTTGACCCGAACCTCCTGCATGGAGAGTAGGAAGGACGCTAACGATTTCCAGACTAAACTGCTCCGCTACTTGACGTTCAACGACCAGAGCCCGATTGACATGCTCGCATCCTTGAACGGCTAGATGGATTCCTTTCACTTTCAGGATATCCAAAATGGTCTTCACAATGATTTCGCCAATTTCTTGGCTTGATTCCTTGCCTATATGGCCGCCTAAAACTTCGCTAGAGGATAGACCTAGGACAAAGAGGCTTCCTTCACGCAATCCAGCCTTTTCCAAAACATCTTCAATTACCTGCTGTGTTTCTGTTTTAATTCTACTTTTGTCCATCACTCTTAACCTCATTTTTCTCCTACTATCATATCTTTTTTTACTGATTTTATCAAGGCGGACTAATCATTCTGATTTTTAAAAGTAAAACTCCCAGAATGAACTGGGAGTTAGCTAGTTTCTATTCTATATTTATGTATATTTCAACCGTCGTCCCTTTTTCGGGGGCAGAATCGATCTTCATCTGGTAATTGTCTCCAAAATGAAGTTTGAATCGTTGGTCGACATTTTGAAGACCAACTCCCCCACGTTTGAGCTGACTTTGACTACTATCGCCAGCAGCTTGGAAACCAACACCATCATCCTCTATGCAGATGACAAGCCCTGAATCCTTTTTCTGGACGGAAACTTTAATATGTCCCTGTCCATCTTTCTCCTTGATGCCGTGATAAAGAGCATTTTCTACAAGAGGTTGCAACACCAACTTGGGCAAGGCTAGGTTATCAAAAGCAGAATCTTCAGCAATCTCATACTCCAACTTATCACCATAGCGTTGTTTCTGGATAAAGAGGTACTGGCGGACATGATTGATTTCATCGGAAAGCGAAATCAAATCTTTTCCTTGATTGAGCGCCAAGCGGAAATAGGTTGCCAAGGACTTAGTCACCTGAACCACTCGCTGACTATCCTGAAATTCAGCCATCCAGATGATAGTATCTAGGGTATTATAGAGAAAATGCGGATTGATCTGACTTGATAGGGCTCGAAGTTCATACTGACGGGTCGTTTCTTCCTGCCTGCGAACATCTGCCATCAACTGATCAATCTGATCCAACATGGCATTAAACTGGCGAGTCACTTCTCTCAGTTCATAGGCGCCAGCTTCCTTAGCACGCAGATTTTGTGTACCAGAAGCAATTTCCAGCATGGTTTCTCTCAAATCCTTCAAAGGGGCAATCCAGCGTTTGAGGCTGAACCACACCAAGCAGAGACAGGCAAATAGAGACGTGAAACTTGCCCCAAACAAGGTCCACATGAGTTGACTACGAACCTGGTCTAACTTCTCCAACGAAGACACGCCTATAACCGTCCAATCTGTTCCTGCAATCTTTTCCTGACTAACGTAGGATTGATGGTCCAGCGTATAGCCCTGTCCCGTCTCGATGTAGGGTTTCATAGCCTCCATTTCACTAGACGAACTATAAACTGTGTGTTTAGGATGGTAAACAAATTCATGATTTTCATTGATGATAAAGGCAAAACCCTGCTGGCCCAACTGGAGTTGGTTGAGATAGGCTTCCAGAGTTTCATAAGAAATATCCAAACGAAGCACGCCCAAATTAGCTCCCTTTGCATCAACAAGTTCCTGAGTAACAGAAATGACCCACTGGCTATCTGATTTACGAGCTGGAGTCAAAACGGGCATGGCTCCCTGATGAATGGCCTTTTGGTACCAATCCTCAGCCATCATATCTGAGGAAGTTTTCATCTGCACACTGTCATCTGTAGAAATAACCTGACCAGATTTGGTTACCAAAACCACAGTCTTCAAGTCCTGGTCTGCCTTTAAGATGGTCAAAAATAAATCTCGGATTCCCTCGACCTTGTCTTGACTGGGATTCTCAGCATAGGCTAACACATCCTTCTGCTGGGTCAAACTGGTCGAGGTGGTTTCTAATTTTTTGATATAAGACTGAATAAAGTGGCTAGTCTGGCTAATGGTCGTTTGGCTATTGCCTTCAATGGTAGCTTCAATGGCTGATGAACTAGATTGATAGTAGAAAGTCCCAACCAGAGCTAGGAGAATGAGAAAGACCAGAAAGATGGAAATAACCATTCTGACTAGGAGAGAAGAACGCTTCATTGACCTTCCCCCTTCTTAAACTGACGAGGCGTCACACCTGCAATCTGTTTAAAGCGTTGGGTAAAGTAGTTCATATCTTCAAAACCAACCTTCTCTGCGATCTCATAAATCTTTAAATCCGTTGTCAAGAGCAAGAGCTTGGCTTGTTTGACACGTTCTCTCACCAGATAATCCTGAAAAGGTAGGCCCAACTCTTTCTTAATCAAGGAGCTCAGATATGTCGAACTAAAACCCAAGTCACTGGCCAAGCTCTTTAAACTGAATTGGCTATCAGCTAGATGGGACTGGATCTTCTGGGCTATGTTTCCTTCAAACTTATCGGTCAGTAAATCTTGTAACTGCTCTTCCTTTTCTTCCTTGTCTAGTTTTTGCTTGATTTTACCCAACATTTCCTCAATATCCTGACGAGAAAAGGGCTTGAGCAGGTAGTCATCCACACCTAGTTTGACAGCAGATAAGGCATAATCAAAATCATCGTAGCCCGTCAAAAAGACCAAATGCACCTGAGGATAGGTTTCTCGGACCAGACTAGCCAACTGGATGCCATTTAGCTGAGGCATGTTGATATCGGTTAAAATGATATCCGGAACCTGCTTTTGAATCAATTCCCAAGCCTGTCTTCCATTTTCAGCCTGACCGATGATTTCCATATCGTAGGCTGCTACATTAACCAGTTTGGTCAAGCCTTGTCTAACCAGAAATTCATCTTCTACGATTAAGATTGTGTAGGTCATGCTCTGCTCCTTTACCACTTACTAGTATCAGTATAGCAAAATTCTCCTCTAACTGCTTAGGAAAGCCCTCTCAATCAACATAATCTAGTAAATAGGCATAGCCTTTTTCTGCCATTTGGTCTTTGGGAATAAAGCGGATAGAAAGACTATTGATACAGTAGCGCAAGCCACCCTTGTCCTTTGGTCCATCCGTAAAGACATGACCAAGGTGAGAATCTCCAACTCGGCTTCTTACTTCCATGCGTGTCATATTGTAGGACTTATCTTCTTTGTAGGTGGCAACATCCGGGCTGATTGGTTGCGTAAAACTAGGCCAGCCACAACCAGACTCAAACTTATCCTTTGATGAAAAGAGGGGTTCACCAGTTGCCACATCCACATAGATACCAGATTCAAATTTGTCCCAATAACGGTTTGAAAAAGCTCGTTCTGTTTGATTTTTCTGGGTAACTGCATACTCCTCAGGCGACAAGGTCTTTTTCAATTCCTCATCGCTTGGTTTGGGATATTTGCTGGCATCGATGACGGGATAGGCAGCCTGATTGACATTGATATGACAGTAGCCATTTGGATTTTTCTTGAGGTAGTCTTGGTGATAATCCTCCGCCACCACAAAATTCTTCAAGTTTTCCTTTTCAACTGCCAAAGGTTGGTCGTATTTCTTAGCCACCTCATCAAAGACTTGGTTGATTACCTCTAAATCCTTTTCATCTGTGTAATAAACGCCAGTACGATACTGGGTCCCCACATCATTTCCTTGTTTATTTTTGCTGGTTGGATTGATAATGCGGAAGTAATGAAGAAGAATTTCTTTGAGGGAAATTTGATTGGCGTCGTAAGTGACATGGACAGTCTCTGCATGTCCTGTTTGGTTAATCAATTCGTACTTGATTGTTTCCCCTCTACCATTTGCATAGCCTGAAACGGCATCGGTTACTCCAGGCACGCGTGAGAAGTATTCCTCCACTCCCCAGAAACATCCCCCAGCTAGATAAATTTCGTGCAAGTCTGCGTCTTTGCTCACTTCTGTTTTTTTCACTGTTTTTCCTCCTTGGCTAACTGATGCCTTCTCAATTTGCGAGCTATCTGTCTGCCCTGCATTTCGCATCAATAGAAAATAGAAACCGGTTATGGCTAGGAGAATGACCCCTGCCAAGACAAAAAGTTTTACTTTATCATTCATAGCCTTTCTCTACCCCATTTCGTTCAATTCTTTTAAAATCATATCCTTATCCATAAAACCTGGTTGCGTTTTGACCAGCTTGCCTTCCTTGTCTATAAAGGCTTGAGTCGGGTAAGAACGAACACCATAACTTTCCAAAAGTTTGCCTGACGGATCAATTAGAACTGGAAAATTTTTATAATCCAAACCCTTGTACCAGTTCTTAAAGTCCGCTTCTGCTTGCTCCCCCTTGTGGCCAGGAGATACCACCGTCAAGACCACGTAGTCATCACCAGCATCCTTAGCAATTTCGTCCGTATCTGGAAGGCTGGCTAGACAGATGGAACACCAAGAAGCCCAGAATTTAAGATAGACTTTCTTGCCTTTGTAGTCAGATAAACGATAGGTCTTACCATCTACTCCTGTTAGTTCAAAATCAGCGACTGCCTGACCTTTAGTCGCAGTTTGCGCACCGACTTGTTCTGTTTTGGTTTGCTCCTTCATAGTTGATTCGTCTGACATGTTTTTAGCCGAACAAGCTGCCAAGCAACAGATTGAGCCTACTCCAAGGAGACATGTTTGCCATTTTTTCATTTCTTTTTCCTCTCTATTCAAATAATGTAGTCAAAATGGAAGCATTTCCCAAAAGCACCAAGATTCCCATCAGGATAATGAGGAAACCACCCACTTTTTTGAGGGTTCCGAGGTAGGGATGGAGTTTTCGGAAATGTTTCAAAACATAGCTGGAGGCGAGAGCTAGAACCAAAAATGGTAGTGCCAAACCCAGCGTATAAACCAACATGAGACCAGCTCCCTGCCAAGCACCTGAGCCACCTGAAGCCGCTAAGGCCAAAACATACCCCAGAACTGGCCCCACACATGGCGTCCAAGCAAAACTAAAGGTCAACCCCAGTAAAAATGCCTGACTATAGCCGTTAGCGTTTTGACCCTGTCTCTTTAATTGTAGCCTTTTTTCCTTGTAGAGCCCCTTCAAATGTAAGACTTCCATCTGGTGTAAGCCCAAGAGAATGATAACTGCACCCGTCACATACTGAAACCAGGAAGCATACAGCAAATTGCCTAAAAAACCAGCTCCATAGCCCAGTAAGATAAAGATAAAGGATATCCCTGCTATAAAGGCCAAAGTTCGCAATAGACTAACGACTGAGATTGAAAATTTTCCGCTGGAAGCCTGAGCACCATCTTTATCATCCAACAAGACCCCTGCATAGACTGGCAACAAGGGTAAGATACAAGGAGAAAAGAAGGAAAGAATTCCAGCAAGAAAAACACTAATAAAAAAGATTACATTGTCCATTGCCTTCCTCCATTCTTTGATTTGATAAGTCTATTATAATTCCTAACTCTAAGAAAAAACAGGGACAATGATAGGGAAAAATAGGAATTTAATCAGCTTATTTAGAAATCTGGCACAAAAAAAGCCAGACAAGGTCTGACTTTGATAGAAACGGAAAAGAAAATTCACTACTCTTCTCTGCTTATCTGGTAATAAATAAGGTCCGCAACCTAGTCTTTTCTCTCCACACCATTGGCAATAGTTTTTAGATAGGACATTCCCACTTTTTCCATAACGCGACCTGAAGCTGGATTGAAACTGGCATAGCGAGCTCTAACTCTTTGAAAAACTGCTTGGGTAAAACAGAAGTCTAAAACAGCTTTCAAGGCCTCCGTCATCATACCACGACCCCAATAATCTTTTCCTAAAACATAGCCAATTTCACAAGAAGAATCGTCCTCATCCATCTCAACGATGCTGATATCTCCTATCACTTGCTCTGGGTTTTCTTTAATCCTGAATTGTCAAATTAAGTGCACATTTTCTTCATAGAAAACTTCATAAGGTGTTTTCCAGTTGAGACACTTTCGTGGCCTATTATTTAGTTTATTCTCCCACAGCTGAATGGTGTGCTCGTCAATGAATGTTAAGTCGCTCCCTTTGGGAAAATATTCTCGTAGTAATCCATTGGTATTCTCATTTGTTCCTCGTTGCCAAGGCGCATGAGGATCGGGAAAATAGACTTCTACCTTTAATTTGTCGGTCAAGTCCTGATGCTTCGTGAATTCTTTTCCTCTATCTGGAGTGACAGTTTCTTCCGGCAAGAGCGCCAACATTTTTACCATAGCTTCTATCACCAACTTGCTTTTCTTGACAGCTATCTTCTGGATTTTTAGAAAACAAGAATAGCGATCCGTTAGAGTCACTAAACAAGCTTTTCCAGTTTTCCCTGCAACCGTATCTGCTTCCCAATCACCGATCCTAGCCCGCTTGTTTGCTTCTTCGGGTCTTTCGCAAATGGTATGAGAAATAGGAAATTCCTAGCCTATTTATTCTGCATTTGTCTGAACGTAAGCCGCAATGACATCTGACGTGTACTGGGCTGTTCCAGAACCAAACTTGTCAATGTTTTCCTTAAACTCTGGGTTGTAGACGTAACCTTTACCGATATGACCGAATACCTCAATAGAGCAGTCAAATCCATAAGTACGGATGGCTTGCAAGAGTTTAGCAGCTTCTTCTTGATTTTCGTCTGCTGTTGCAGGTAAACCAGCTTGAAGATTTTGTGCCAAAGTTTGAAAGACTTGGTTAAAGGCAGTCGTAGCCTCATCTTCGCGGCCTTTTTGGCGCTCGAGAGCCTGATCCATGACTTCTTGACCATATTTCTCTACCGCCTCTTGGTGGTATTTTTGATTGTCTTGATAGCTAAATCCAGTGAATTTTTCCTCAATCGTCATTTTTCTTTCTCCTTTTTGTTCTTGAATGGTTTTTTGCAAGGTGAAAATCAAGGTATCCAGATGTTGCCTTTCTCGAGTTAGATAGTCCAACTGCCTAGTCAAATGGGGCAATAAATCTGTCCTTTCTTCCTTTAACAGCTCTGCTATTTTTTCTAAAGAAAAGCCTAGATATTTATAATACAGAATGACCTGAAGTCGTTCCAAATCCTCTTGACTATAGGTTCGATAGCCGTTTTCCGACTTTAAAGGAACCAAGAGCCCTATCTTATCGTAGTGGTGCAGGGTCTTGACAGAGACACCTGAGAGCTGCGCAGCTTCTTTTATATGGTACATGATTTCCTCCTTACAAGGATAGTATAACCCCTCCCCTTAGGTCAGAGTCAAGTGATTTTACGAAAATTTTTTTACTTTTTGAGAAAGGTGTGAAAACTTGAAAATGGTTTTCTTGACAGACCTTAGAAAACATGATAGGATAGTCAGGTCTATCAATCAAACAGAAAGCTCATAAAGAGCCATTGAGAGAAGGCTATTTGACAACTCAAGTAGCCTTTTCTTATTTTAAAAACAAGATTGGAGTTTCAACTATGTCAGAAAAATCACAATGGGGCTCAAAACTAGGCTTTATTCTAGCATCTGCTGGCTCAGCCATCGGACTTGGAGCCGTTTGGAAGTTTCCTTACATGACTGCTGCTAATGGTGGGGGAGGCTTTTTACTGGTCTTTCTCATTTCCACTATTTTAATCGGTTTCCCGCTCCTGCTGGCTGAGTTTGCCCTTGGCCGTAGCGCTGGCGTTTCCGCTATCAAAACCTTTGGAAAACTGGGCGACAATAACAAGTATAACTTTATCGGTTGGATTGGTGCCTTTGCCCTCTTTATCCTCCTATCCTTTTACAGTGTTATTGGAGGATGGATTCTAGTCTATCTGGGTATTGAGTTTGGGAAATTGTTCCAGCTTGGTGGAACGGGTGATTATGCTCAGTTATTTACTTCAATCATTTCAAATCCAGCCATTGCCCTAGGAGCTCAAGTAGCCTTTATCTTATTGAATATCTTTATTGTATCACGTGGGGTTCAAAAAGGTATCGAAAGAGCTTCGAAAGTCATGATGCCCCTGCTCTTTATCATCTTTGTCGTGATCATCGGGCGCTCGCTCAGTTTGCCAAATGCCATGGAAGGCGTTCTCTACTTCCTCAAACCAGACTTTTCAAAACTAACCAGTGCTGGTCTCCTTTATGCCCTAGGCCAATCTTTCTTTGCCCTTTCACTTGGAGTTACAGCCATGCTCACCTATGCATCCTACTTGGACAAGAAAACCAATCTAGTCCAGTCAGGGATTTCCATCGTAGCCATGAACATCTCAGTATCCATCATGGCAGGTCTAGCCATTTTCCCAGCCATGTCAGCATTCAACATCCAGTCTGAAGGAGGACCAAGTCTCCTCTTTATCGTCTTGCCTCAACTCTTTGACAAGATGCCTTTTGGAACCATTTTCTACATCCTCTTCCTCTTGCTCTTCCTCTTTGCGACGGTCACTTCTTCTGTCGTGATGCTGGAAATCAATGTGGGCAATATCACCAATCAGAATAACAGCAAACGTGCCAAATGGAGTGCCATTTTAGGAATCTTGACCTTCGTCTTTGGGATACCTTCAGCCCTATCTTACGGTGTTATGGCAGATGTTCACATCTTTGGAAAGACCTTCTTTGATGCCATGGACTTCTTGGTTTCCAATCTTCTCATGCCATTTGGAGCTCTCTGCCTTTCACTTTTTACAGGCTATATCTTTAAAAAGGCTCTTGCTATGGAGGAACTCCATCTCGATGAAAGAGCCTGGAAACAAGTACTTTTCCAAGTCTGGCTCTTCCTTCTTCGTTTTATCATTCCAATCATCATCATCGTGGTTTTTATAGCCCAATTTATGTAATCAAAAAGGACTTGAGTAGTGAACTCAGGCCCTTTCTTTTTATGGATGACTAACAATCAATTCCAAACCTTGCCCTTCCAAGGTCCAGGCTTCAACATCACTTGGTAGGATAAAGTGGCTACCTTTTTGGATTGGATATTCTTTTCCATCTACAATCAGTTTTCCTTGACCAGCTAAGACACTCAATAAGCTGTAATCAGCTGTCTTTTCAAAATCAACTTTTCCAGTGATTTCCCACTTGTAAACGGCAAAGAAGCCATTGGATACAAGGAGAGTTGAACGCAAATCATCTGCTTTGACAGTTACAGGACGGCTATTTGCTGGCTCACCAATGTTCAAAACATCAATAGATTTTTCAAGGTGAAGTTCACGCAAGTTGCCCTTGTCGTCCTTGCGGTCAAAGTCATAGACACGGTAGGTGGTATCGCTTGACTGCTGGGTTTCAAGAATCAAGATACCTGCGCCAATAGCGTGCATGGTTCCGCTTGGTACATAGAAGAAATCCCCAGCCTTAACAGGGACTTTTGTCAGCAAGGCATCCCAGTTTTTGTCCTCGATTTGCTGGCGGAGTTCTTCTTTTGATTTGGCATTGTGACCATAGATAATTTCTGAACCTTCGTCTGCTGCGATGATATACCAGCATTCTGTTTTTCCGAATTCGCCTTCATGCTCGAGTCCGTAAGCATCGTCTGGGTGAACTTGGACACTGAGCCAATCGTTGGCATCGAGAATTTTAGTTAAAAGCGGAAATACAGGCTCTGGACGGTTGCCAAACAACTCACGGTGTTCCGCATACAAAGTAGCAAGGTCTGTTCCCTCAAAACGACCATTGGCGACCTTGGAAACTCCATTTGGGTGAGCTGAGATAGCCCAGTATTCGCCAATTTTTTCACTTGGAATGTCGTAACCAAACTCATCACGTAGCTTGGTACCACCCCAGATTTTTTCTTGCATAACTGATTGTAAAAATAATGGTTCTGACATGTCGATCTCCTGTCTGATTTTTCTCCCCTCATTATAGCAAAAAAAGAGTTCGAATTGAACTCTTTTTCAGTTCTTATAAAGTAGGGAGAAGATTTTGTAAAAATAGTAACGAAATAATCTTTTACTTTATGGAGTAACCTCTAAAGCAGCACTCAGAAAGCTCGCTGTCAACGGCTATTCTCCTCAGCTCTCATTAGACTTCCTTTACTTGAGAATCTATTTTTATGTACAAAAAAAGACTGAAACCAGTCTTCTTTTTAAATCAATGCCGTAATAGCCGTTACTAGACCAAAAACGATACCCGGTGCATTGGCAGCTGCAAGTGGAATATCTCTTTCCTTTTTGAAAAGACCGTAGTAAACCCATAGGCTACAGTTGATGGCTGCGACCAAGGGTTGGATAAAGTTTCCTTTTTGACCAGCCAGGTTGTTCATGATTTGTGGGAAGTAAGAGACATACATCATAACGGACATAAAGGTCGCTACCCAGCCCAAAACTTTCATTTGTTTTTCAGACATTTCAAAACCTCTTTCATTTTTATGAATCATATTTTATAATCTTTTTTCAAAACAATCAAGACTTTGAAGCTTTTGTTATGAAGATGTAAACTATCACAATCTTGTGATAAGAAAGAGGAAACAGAAAAAGACCGAATTACTCCGATCTTTTAATAGTTCATATGCGCACATTCTTTTTTTAAGAATCATTATGGTTAACGTCAAATGACTACGCGCCCTATTTCATACGATAAAAATCAATCACTAGGCCAGCAGGGCCTTTAACTAATAAGGACTCTGTTCCCCAATCCGTTTCACAAGAACCGTGTAAAATCTCGACACCAATTTCTTTCAATCGTTGGTAGTTCTGATTTAGATCCTCAACCTCGATGTGAAGAATGATTCCTGACTGAAAATTGTTCAAAGGAATCAAATGATTTTGGGACAACATCAGACAGTGACTGCCAATCGTAAACTGTGCAAAACTGTCATCAACATAGTCTGCCTTTTTATCCAAAAGTCGTTCCAAGTCAGCACAGACTTGGGGAACATTTGAAACAATAATATCTAATTGATTTAAATTCATTGATTATCCTCCAGAAAAAGACCGGATTGCTCCGATCTTTTCAAGTTCCACTCTATGAAAATCAAAGAATAAAGTCTACAAATTTAAAATTTGATTTTCGACGAGAGTAATTATTTGATTGCGCGTGATTGCAATCCTTCTTCTTCCAAGAAGAGGCGGAATGGTACGAGTTCTTCTGCTTCGTATTTTTCCTTGAAGGCTTTGATTGCTTCCTCTGAGTAAAGTTTTGGATCCAATTCAAGTACTTCTACTGGAAGTGGACGGTGTTGAGTGATACGAGCATCGATCACAACAGTTTTACCTTCTTTGTTCAATTTAACAGCTTCTGCAACAACTGCATCGATATCTTCGATACGGTCAACTGTAAATCCTACAGCACCTTGCGCTTCAGCGATTTTCGCATAGTCAGCATTAGGGAAGTCACAACCAAACAAGTGTTTGTTTGTGTCTTCGTATTTGTCCTTGATGAAGGCATATTTACCATTTGAGAAGACAACGTTGATAACTGGAAGGTCGTATTGAACGTTTGTGATCACGTCTGGGTAGCACATGTTGAATGCACCGTCACCCATGATGTTCCATACTTGGCGATCTGGATTGTCTTTCTTAGCAGCGATACCACCAGGAAGGGCAATACCCATTGTCGCAAAGAGTGGAGATGTACGCCACATGTTCTTAGGTGTCATGTGAAGATGACGAGTAGATGTTTGAGTAGTGTCACCTACGTCGATTGAGTAGATAGCGTCTTGATCAGCATGTTTGTTGATTGCATTGTAAACTTGGTACAATTGCAATTCACCCTCAGTTTTACCTTCGAGTTTGTTCATGTAATCACGCCAGTTTTGGTTGTTCTTAACGTTTGCACGCCACCATGGAGTAGATTCTACTGGGTTTACTTTGTCAAGGATTGCTTTCGCTGCTTGGCCTGCGTCACCAAGAATAGAAGCGTCAAGGGCATGACGTTTACCAAGTTTATAAGGGTCGATATCGACTTGGATGAATTTCTCAGTGTTCTTGAAGGCTTCGTAAACTTCAGCAAATGGGAAGTTTGAACCAAGGAAAAGAACGGTGTCTGCTTCAAAGACCACTTCGTTGGCTGGTTTCCAACCAACACGGTAAGCTGAACCTGTCAAACCTTCATAGTTCCATTCGAAAGCTTCAAAGTTTTTACCAGTTGTGATGATTGGTGCTTTGATTTTACGTGACAATTCTGTAATCACTTCACCTGCTTTAACACCACCGTAACCAGCGTAGATAACTGGGCGCTCAGCATTGTTCAAGATTTCAACTGCTTTGTCGATTTCAACTTCGTTCAAAGCAGGAGCGATGAATGAACGTTCGTATGAACCTGAACCGTAGTAGGAGTTTTCGTCGATTTCTTGGAAACCAAAGTTTACTGGGATTTCAACAACAGCTGGACCTTTTTTAGAAACTGCAGCACGGCAAGCTTCGTCGATTACTTTTGGCAATTGCTCAGCGTAAGCTACACGTTTGTTGTAGACAGCGATACCGTTGTACATTGGGTTTTGGTTAAGTTCTTGGAAGGCATCCATGTTGAGTTCGTTGACTGGACGTGATCCAAGGATGGCAAGGAATGGAGTGTTATCCATAGCTGCATCGTAAACACCGTTAATCAAGTGAGTCGCACCTGGCCCACCTGAACCAACTGCAACCCCGATTGAGCCACCGAATTTAGCTTGCATCACCGCTGCAAGAGCACCTGTTTCTTCGTGGCGAACTTGCAAGAAGCGGATATCTTTGTCTTCAGCCAAAGCATCCATGAGTGAGCTGAGTGTTCCTGATGGGATACCGTAGATAGTGTCTACGCCCCATGTCTTCAATACGTTGAGCATTGCTGCAGATGCAGTAATTTTCCCTTGAGTCATAATAACTCTCCTTCAAAATAATTTCATACATTTACAAAAAGCGCTTTTATATGTTGTTTGAAAGCGATTCAGTAAATTTACAATCCTAATTTACCACATTTACTTTGAGTATCCTAAGAATGTGCTCAGAAGTTTTCATTCTCTATTACAGCACAGATTGAAAACACTTCACAGAACTGTTTTATAATAAAAAAGCGGTGGACACCGCTTTTAGTCTATCTTCGTAAAGTTTAGCATGAGTGAACTGGTTAAAACAGATACAGAACTAAAGGCCATGGCTAGACCAGCCAGTTCTGGATTGAGAACGAGACCAATTCCTGAAAAGACTCCTGCTGCAATCGGAATTCCAGCGACATTGTAGATAAAGGCCCAGAAAAGATTGAGCAGAATTCGATTGAAGGTTTTCTTGCTCATGTCAAAGGCACGAACCACTCCTAGGAGGTTATTAGTTGTCAACACCAAATCTGCTGACTCGATGGCAATATCTGTTCCAGCTCCCATAGCAATCCCCACATCTGCTACACTGAGGGCAGGAGCGTCATTGATACCATCACCAACAAAGGCTACTTTTCCAGCTGATTGTAGTTTATGGATTTCATGGGCTTTTTCTTCTGGCAAGACACCAGCAATGACCTCTTCGATTCCGATCTGATCGGCAATAGCACGCGCCACGCCAGCATTATCCCCTGTCAGCATGACTGTTTTAAGTCCACGTTTTTTCAGCTGACTGATGGCTAGCTTGGCATTTTCCTTGGGGATATCTTGCAGGGCAAGCAAGCCTTTGATTTCATTGTCAACAGCCAAGTAGACAACTGTCTTAGCTTCTTTTTCTAGTTCTTCTAGTTTTTCTTGATAAGTGCTAGAAATGTTCATGCCATCCAGCATTTTAGCATTTCCAAGCAGAACTTGTTTTCCATTGATTTGCCCTGAAACACCTTTTCCATGCAAGGCTTGGAAATTTTCTACAGTATGAAGCTCAAGTTCAGCTTCAGTCGCCCGCTTGACAATAGCTTGAGCCAGTGGGTGTTGAGAGGCTTCTTCCAAAGAAGCCGCCAAGCCTAATACTTCTGTCTCATCACCAATGATATCGGTGACCACAGGTTTTCCTTCCGTCAAAGTCCCTGTCTTATCAAAAACAATAGTTTGGACTTTCTGAATTTCCTGTAAGACCGTTCCATTTTTAAGAAGAACTCCCATCTTGGCACTACGGCCAGTTCCCACCATCAGTGCTGTCGGTGTTGCGAGTCCTAAGGCACAAGGGCAAGCGATAATCAAAACTGCTACCCCATAAAGTAGAGAGGTCACAAAGCTAGCCTCAAGCAAGACAAACCAAATCCAAAAAGTCAGAATCGCTAAAATGACAACTGCTGGGACAAAAATCCCTGAAATCTTATCCGTCAAATCCTGAATCGGTGCACGACTGGTCTGAGCTTTCTTCACAAAGTCCACAATCTGTGCCAAGACAGTCTCTGAACCAACTTTTTCTGCCCTAAAAACAAGCGTTCCACTATTATTGATGGTGGAGCCAATGACGGTATCTCCAACTGTTTTGTCTACCGGCAGGCTCTCACCTGTCACCATAGACTCATCAATACTGGACACACCTTCGACTACAACCCCATCAACCGCAATCTTTTCACCTGGCCTTACTCGGATCAGGTCACCTACCTTGACTTGCTCCAAGGGGATTTGAACATAGCTATCATCACGCAAGACTTCTGCAGTTTTAGCCTGCAAATCTAGTAATTTCTCCACAGCTTGGGAAGTATTTTTTCGCATTTTTTCCTCAAAAACTGCTCCCAAAAGAACGAAGAAGAAGATAAATGCAGCACTTTCAAAGTAAACGGGGAGACCAGCGAAGAGGGCAACTAAGCTATAGAAATAGGCCACTAGGGTTCCCAGAGCAACCAAGCTATCCATGTTAGCATTGTGCTTTTTAAAACTAGCCCAAGCACTTTGGATATAAGGACCACCTGCTACTAGCATAATGGGTGTTGTGGCTAAAAAGGTGCCCCAACGCATGACTTGGTGACTAATTCCTCCTGTCGACATCCCAATCATGAGAATCACAAGAGGCACAGTAAAGATACTAGTAATCCAAAAACGTTGCAAAAGTGACAAAGATTTTCGAGTCTTCTCAACTACGGTATAACTTCCCTTTTGCATCTTCATACCACATGAGAATTCATGCTCACCCAACTCTCGAGGTGTAAAACGAATTGTCTTCTCTTCATCTACGCCGATTGGTTCCAAGATGCCTTCTTCTTCAAACAGAATTTCCTTATAACAGTTTGAAGGAGTTGTACGATGAAAGGTAATTTCAGCGGGAATTCCTTTTTGAAGCTGGATGTGGGCTGGATGGTAGCCTTTGTCTGCCGTGATACGGATTTTTTGAACACCATTTTCAAGACTTGCTTTTACAATTTCAGTCATATCATTCTCCTATTCTACAATCATCTTACCGTGCATCATATTCATGCCACAAGAGAAACCATACTCTCCAGCCTGTTCAGGTGTGATTTCCACTACATACTCTTCACCCATAGGCAGGTCCGCATGCACACCAAAGTCTGGGAAAACAATCTGAGCTAGGCAGGGTGAAGGGTCCTTACGGTCAAAGATGATACGGGCTGGCACTGATTTCTTAAGAATAATCAACTCAGGCGTATAGCCCCCTTTGACTTCCACTCGAATCTCTTGGTAGCCCTTTTTTTGCTGGGCCTTCTGTCCAGATTTTTCAGGTTTTTTGAAAAACCAAAATAGGATAAAAACGATAAGGGCAATACAAATAATGGTTACAATACTATTTAACATGACGTCTCCTTTACATACAATTACATTTTACTTCAGCAACTGCGCTAACTTTCTTCTCAGAAATCACAGCTTCCAAATCTTCCAAGTCAGCTAGAGTAAAATCACATCCTACAATTAAATCAGCCAACAAGTTCTTAATCCTACGAGAACAAACCTTGTCTTTAATATCTTGGACAAGCAAGTCTCGGCTTTGGTCCAAAGTTAAAAGGGCTGAATAGACAAAGAACTTGCCTTCTTTTTTCCTTGTCAGACACTCTTTCTCAACCAAACGAGCCAAAAGAGTTTGAATGGTCGACTTGGACCAGTCGAACCGCTCCGCCAGAACCCTGATCAAATCGCTACTGGTCTGCTCTCCTTGCATCCAAATAATCTTCATGACCTGCCATTCTGCATCTGAAATCTGCATAATCACACCTCCTAAACCTACATTTGTCGATTACAGTTATTAGTATACTCCGAAAATCTACATTTGTCAACTAAAAAGAACTGATGCTATGCATCAGTTCCATCAAAATCTAAGAAATGAGTTTCTCTATCCTTGCCAATTTTCTTGGTCTTCTTTAAAGCGTTTTAAGAGAGCCAATCCCTCTGGGGTGATGTAGCCTTCTTCTTGGGCTAGGTGAATGAGCTCGCTATAGTTAGATAGTGTCACCAATTTGACACCAGCATCCGCAAAGTTCTTATCTGCTTTTGCTAGTTGATAGCTAAAAATGGCTACTACACCGAGAACATCTGCTCCTTCACGCTTGGCAGCTACTACCGCTTCGAGAACTGAACCACCAGTTGAGATCAGATCTTCGACAATTACCATTTTTTGCCCTTGGGCTACACGGCCTTCGATTTGGTTGCCTGCTCCATGGTCTTTCGGTTTGCTACGGATATAAGCAAATGGTAGGTTCATCTTGTCCGCGATGATAGCTCCGTGTGGAATCCCTGCTGTCGCAGTTCCTGCAATCACTTCAACCTCTGGAAAGGCTACTTTGATAGCATTCACAAAACCATTTTCAATCAAAGTTCTAGTTTCTGGGTAAGCTAAGGTCACACGATTATCCGTATAGATAGGTGACTTGATACCAGATGCCCAAGTGAAAGGCTCTTCTGGTTTGAGATAAACCGCTTGAATTTTCAATAGATGGCTAGCAATGTCTCTAGCAAGTGTCATGGTATACTCCTTCTTATCCTTAAATCTATAATCAAATACGCTTTAGACCCAATCGCGTGTCCATTCTTCCTTGATAGCATGGTAGGCTGCTACAGGGTCTTCTGCCTGTGTGATAGGACGGCCTACTACAATGTAGTCACTACCGATTTGATAGGCCTGACCAGGGGTCACTACGCGTTTTTGATCCGCTGCTTCAGCACCTGCTGGTCGAATACCTGGTGTCAAGCAGATAAAATCTTCGTTTGTCGCCTCCTTGATGAGTTGGGCTTCTTGGGCTGAGCAAACCACTCCATCCAATCCAGCTTCAGCTGTTTTCTTAGCATAGTGAATCACTGATTCTTGCAGACTAGTTTGGATATTTTGACAGTCTTGCATTTGTTCTTCGGATGTTGAGGTCAATTGGGTCACCGCGATAAGAATCCCTTGATCACCAAGGCCTTCACGCGCAGCCTGCATCATTTCAAGCCCACCTGCAGCCTGAACATTGGTCATATCGACACCCAGACTTGACAAGATTTTCATGGTTGACTTGACTGTATTTGGAATATCATGCAACTTGAGATCCAAAAAAACACTATGTCCCAATGATTTCAAATAACGCACAACTTCGGGCCCTACTGCATAGTAGATTTCCATTCCTACCTTGACATAAAGTTTTTCCTCTGCTGGAAAAAGGGCTAAAAATTCTTTGGCTTCCTCGAAACTTGGAAAATCCAGAGCAATGACTGGGCGACTCTCACGCATTCTTTTCTCCTATTCTTTGCTAACAGTCCATTGCTCAAAAAAAGGAACCTGCTAGCAGCTAGGTTCCACGAAAAACGGGTAGAGTCTCTACCCTTTCACTGTCTAACCTTAGCTGCCTCTCTGGACTGCTTTAAAAGTTTTCTACTATTCTATTATTTATAACGACACTTGTCAAGTAAAAACTGAAGATTCTTATTCTTGTTTCTTTTCTTCAGCTTTTTTTTCTTCCTGTTTTTTCTTCTCCGCTTCTTTAGCTTCTTGTTTAGCCTTTTCCTCAGCTTCTTCTAAACGTTTATCAGCTAGGCTGGTGCTATAGATTCCTGCCTCCATATCAATGAAGCTCGGTTCTGCTAGTTGTGGCTTAATTTTGCTGTAATAAGGTAATTTCTTACTCAACTCTGACAAGGGAACTACTATTTCATCTGTATCCTGCATAGTAATTTTTAGAAGATCGGCAGTTGCTTTACTTGGAGCTAGTTCGATCTTCTGGATTTGACTCTTTATATCCTCACTGATGCTAGAAAGACCCGTTATCAAATCCTTCACCTGCTGCTCATCGTTAAAGGTGACTGTTAGGTAGGTCTCAGGCAGGTTCAAAAGGTTGACAGGGCTTGAGTCAATTGTTCCACTAGATAGGATTGGATAGTGGTCTTCACCTGTCACATAGTAGCCAACAATCTCAAACTCTTTAACTTCAATCGTAAAGTTTGTCGGAAATTTGTAATCAATCTTTGCTGACTCTATCCAGTGATTAGACTTGATCTTCTCAGCGTGCTTCTCCTTGTTCCATAACAAAGACAAGGTATAGTCGCTATCCTGAATGCCAGAAACCTGTTTAATGTCATCCGCTTGAGTCTGGACATTGCCCTTAACCTCGATATGCTTGATAGTCGAAAGAGGGGTCAAGAGATAGATAGAAAGGAGGAGAACCAGAACACTCGGTACTAAGATACTCACAGCTCGCCAAATATGAACAGGAGCAATTTTCGGCTTGGCAGGTTTTTCTGGTTTTTCTTTTTTCTTCTTCTCTTTTTCCTCTTTGACTTTAGGCTCATCCTTTTGTGATTTTTCTTCTTTTTCGGATGGTTCTTCGTCTGGAACAATTTCGTTCTGGTTGGAATCACTTGGTGACTTCTTACTTTCCTCTAACAACTTAGAGTTTTTCCCCATTCGAGCTTGTTTTTCCTTTTCCTTCTCCGCAGCTAGGGCAGCTTCCTCCTCAGCCTTCTTTTTCAGATATTCTTGGTTCCGTTTCTGCCATTCAGACAATTCTTTCTTCTGGTTTGATTCTTTTTTCTTATCCTTTGACATTGGTTTTCCTTATGATAAGTCTTTTCTTAGTAGGGCATAAAAATCATCAAGAGATTTCAATTCAGTTGAAGCTTTCATGCTAGCTTGGTACTGATCCTTGTGACTAAGCAAGTGACTGAGTTTCTCCTCCAAGCTTTCCAAGGTCAAGTCACTTTCTTGCAGTTCTTCTGCATAGCCTTTCTTAACAAAGTAGGCTGCATTTTCAATCTGGTCTCCTCGACTTGCTTCACGACCCAATGGTACGATGAGATGGAGTTTCACCATGGCCAAGAGCTCAAATATCGTATTGGCACCGCCACGCGTCACCACCACATCTGCCATCTCCATCAAAGGTTGATAGAGATCCGTCACATAGTCTACTCGAAAGAGATTTTGACTTAACTCATTGAGGCTTGAATCTCCAGTGAGATTGATAATATTGTAGCGCTCTGTCAGTTCTTGCTTATGATCTGTCACCAATTGGTTAAAGACACGAGCTCCTGCAGAACCACCGACAAACAATACTGTGGGTAATTTAGGATTAAAGTGGGTTTGGATATCCACCAATTCATCTAGCTCTGAAGTTTTTTGGTCTGAAACCTTGGTCACTGCCCCCACATGTTCGACTTTTGCAAGACCAGCAGCCTGCTCAAAGGTTGAGTACATCTTGGTTGCGAATTTATAGGCAATTTTATTGGCCAAGCCCATAGACAGGTCAGATTCGTGAATAAAGACTGGCACTCTTGACACTCGCGCTGCGATAACCGGCGGTACAGAGACAAATCCCCCCTTAGAAAAAAGAGCTTGCGGACGAAGTCGTAACATGATAAAGAGGGATTGGACGATACCCCAGGCAACTTTAAACACATCCAGCATATTTTGCCAAGAGAAATAGCGACGCAACTTCCCAGTCGCAATGGAATGGAAGGTCACATTCAAGCCTGACTTGAGGATTTCTTGGTGTTCGATTCCATGCTTATCTCCGATATAATGAACTTCCCAGCCGTCTTCGATGAACTTGGGCATTAACAAAAGGTTGAGGGTGACGTGTCCAACCGTCCCCCCACCTGTAAAGACAATTTTTTTCATATTATTCCTTTAACTCCGCTACTGTGTCGATAAAGAGGTCGCCACGTACTTCAAAGTTAGCATACATATCCCAGCTAGCATTGGCAGGACTGAGGAGAACCACATCTCCTTGAGTCGCGAGCTCATAGGCCTTGCGGGTCGCATCAGCAATATCTGTCGCATCTACATAAGCCACACCAGCCTTATCTGCTGCCCGTTTAACACGTTCTGCAGACTGACCGAGGATGACCATCTTCTTGAGTCCAGTGATATCTGGCACCAGCTCGTCAAATTCATTCCCACGGTCCAAACCACCTGCAATCAAAATGACCTTGCTGTTGTCAAATCCTGACAAGGCTTTTTGAGTTGCCAAGATATTGGTTGATTTACTGTCGTTATAAAATTTCACACCCTTAATCTCATCCACAAATTGGAGACGGTGTTTTACACCACCAAAGGCTGAAAGAGTTTCCTTGATGGTTTGGTTGTCTACACCACGAAGCTTAGCTACTGCAATGGTCGCAAGGGCATTTTCTACATTGTGGCTACCTGGAACACCGATTTCACTCGCTGCCATGACCACTTCCCCACGGAAGTAAAGTTGACCATCTGCTAGATAGGCTCCATCAACCTTTTCAAGTGTTGAAAATGGAACAACAGTGGCTTGTGTTTTAGTAGCCAATTCTTTTGCCAAATCTTGGTTAAAGTTCAAAACAAGAAAATCAGCTGCTGTCATCTTGTTCTGGATATTCCACTTGGCTGCCACATACTCCTCAAAAGAACCATGATAGTCGATATGAGTGGGCATGAGGTTGGTAATAACCGCAGTCTCAGGATGGAATTCTTGGACACCCATCAGTTGGAAAGAAGAAAGTTCCATGACGAGCGTGTCCTTGGCTGTAGCAGTTTGAGCAACCTGACTGGCTGGATAGCCGATATTCCCTGATAGGAGACCATGTTGACCAGCAGCAGACAAAACTTCCCCAATCATGGTCGTTGTGGTTGTTTTCCCATTTGAACCAGTGATACCGATAATTGGCGCTTCTGAGATCAAGTAAGCCAACTCCACCTCAGTCAAGACTGGAATACCCTTTGCCAAAGCCTTTTCAATCATGGGATTGCTATAAGGAATCCCTGGATTTTTCACCATCAGAGCAAACTCTTCATCCAACAATTCCAAAGGATGCCCACCAGTGATAACCTTGATCCCATCTTCTAGCAAGCTTTGAGCAGCAGGATTTTCTTCAAAAGGCTTGCTGTCATTTACTGTCACAATGGCACCTAGCTTGTCCAACAAACGAGCCGCAGACTCACCAGACTTGGCCAAACCTAAAACAAGGACTTTCTTATTTTTAAATTGATCGATTACTTTCATGTCTCAAACTCCATTTCTACTCCTACTATTTTACCATTTTTATGGAAATAAAAAAGCCACAAAGTGTATTTGTGACTCTTTCTTCTAACTTAATGTTCTCTTATCATCGATGAGAGAAATCGGTAACTCGAATCGCTTGGTCTACTTGCTCCCAGATAAGAGGATTGTGGGTCGCAATAATAATTGTTCGATTCGGATTTTTTAGAGATTCTAATATAGAAAGTAGCTCCTCAGAATTTTTGGGGTCTAGTGAAGCAGTTGGTTCATCTACGAGAATCAAAGCTAACCTGCACTCCAAAAGTTCGACAGAGAAATGTCTAACTCTTAGAGTGCAGTTCAACTCTCAGTACTTTATATCCTCACCTGTCTTTCTTCTGACCGCTGGCCTGTGACAAACATGGTAAAGGTTGCTTTGCAGACATTTCTGCCCTCTTGATTGGTGATATCGACATCTACGACACAGGTTGTACGACCTTGGTGGACACATTCTCCTTTAATGGTCAGCACATCGTCGAGTTTTCCTGCCTTGAGGTAGTTGATAGAGGACTGAAGCGTCACTCCATCAAGCCCCAGCGAGATAACCACCAAACCACTAATCTGATCACAAAGGGTAAAGAGATAGCCACCATGGGCATTGCCATAGTAGTTGAGCGACGAGTCCACTACTTTGGTCGTCACCTCAACGTGACCATCTCTCATTTGTTCAATTTCGTAATTTTCAAAGGCAGATATAGCGTCAAAATGAAAATCTTTCATCGTTTCCTCCTGATAGTTCAAACGACACTATGATACTACTTTTTATAGGACTGTGCAAGGAGAAAGCTCCTAGTCTGGCAAAATTCCGACCTGCTCCACAAAGCGCATAAAGGCTGCCTGTCCTTGTTCCGTCTGCTTGTAAACCCCCGCATCCTCCAAAACACGTGCAAAGATAGCACCCACAGAGTCCTTGACGATTTCAAGGGCTTTTTCTTTATCCGCTATGTCTGGATATTGAGCTTTGAGTTGCTCTGCCCACTCTTGATGATAAGAGGCAACTGTAACCCCTTCTCCCACGAGGTAGCTAGCGACTTGCTCCACTTCTGCTTTCAAACGAGGTGGTAAGATTGCCAAGCCCATGACCTCGATCAAGCCGATATTTTCCTTCTTGATATGTTGGACATCCTTGTGGGGATGATAGATGCCGTCAGGATGCTCTGGCGATGTCTGATTGTCCCGCAAGACTAAGTCCAACTCAAATTGTCCATCTCGTTTACGAGCAATCGGTGTGATGGTGTGATGCAGTGTCCCGTCTGTCTCTGCTAAAATCTGCACTGCAGGATCTGAATACTGGCGCCATTCCTGTAAAATCTTGTCAGCCAAGTTGATCAAATCCTCTTTAGAATCCGAGTTCAAACGTAGCACTGACATAGGCCACTTGACAATCCCAGCCTTGACCTGCTCAAAACCAGCAAATCGGAAGGCCTTTTGCAAGGGAGCCAATTCCATAGGAAATACGTGACGGCCTCCCTGATAGTGGTCATGAGTTAGAATAGACCCCCCCACAATCGGAAGGTCGGCATTCGAGCCCGCAAAATAGCCCGGAAATTGTTCTACGATCGCCAGCAGACGCTCAAAGCTCTGACGACTAATGGCCATGGGACGATGCAAGCCGTCTAAGAAGATACAATGCTCATTAAAGTATGCATAGGGCGAATACTGGAAGCCCCACTCCTGACCAGCTATTTCAAAACGGATAATGCGGTGATTGCTACGAGCTGGATGGTTAACCCGACCATGATAGCCTTCGTTCTCTAGACAAAGCTGACACTGGGGATAATGGCTAGCTTGCGCCAACTTGGCTGCTGCAATCTCCTTTGGATCCTTTTCAGGCTTAGAGAGGTTGATGGTAATCTCAAGTTCTCCGTAATCAGATGAAACACGATAAGCAATATTTTTAGCAATGGCCTTGAGTTTGATGTAGTCATTTTTCTGGCTGAGTTGGTAGAAGTCCGCAATTGCCTGTTTGGGAGATTGGGCATAGGTTGTCCAAAAGTCACGATTGACCTGACTTGGACAAGGGGTCACCAAGTCCATCAATTCAGCACCAAGGATTTCACGCGCGGTCTGACTATCCTCAATCGTCTCTAATCGAACAGCTTCCTCGACCAGCTGGTCCTTGAGGTCAATCACTTTATCCAGATCCGTCTCAATTTCCAAAACGCCTTCGCCCACTCGTGCTAAGATACGATTGGTCAGGTAGATTCGATCCATTTCCTCAAATGAACTTTCAGAAATGACATGTGTTACAAATTTATCTACTAAGGTCACTATAGAGCCTCCTTTTGACTAGTCAAGGACGCGAGTGCCACCTGCAACTTCAGCGATATAGAAGCTTGGAGCATATCCAACCACTTCCTCATAATGCTTGCCAACAGCTTCCTTAAAGGCCTCAACAGCGTCTTTTTGAACCAAGGCAATGGCACAGCCTCCAAAACCTGCTCCTGTCATACGAGCACCGAGAACACCTTCTTGATCCCAAGCTGTGTGGACAAGGGTATCTAATTCCAAGCCAGTTACTTCATAATCATGCTCAAGAGAAACGTGTGATGCATTCATCAAGCGGCCAAATGTTTCCAAATCACCTGCTTGAAGGGCTACTTGAGCTTTAAGGGTACGTTGGTTTTCAAGCACAGCATGACGAGCACGTTTCAAACGATTTTCGTCTTTGATCAGGTAGCTGTATTGGTCAAAGGCCCACTCGTCCAATTCACCCAAGGTCTGAATATCCAAAGCAGCTTGCAATTCTTCCACTGCTTTTTCACACTCAGCACGGCGCTCATTGTATTTAGAGTCCGCCAATTCACGGCGTTTATTGGTATTCATGATGACAACGACATTGTCCTTCAAATCAAGTGGCACCAAATCGTACTCAAGACTGTTGGTATCTAGGTAAATAGCACGTTGGTCAGCTCCCATACCGATAGCAAACTGGTCCATGATACCAGAGTTGACTCCGATAAAGTTGTTTTCTGTTTGTTTTCCGATTTTAACCAAATCCAAACGGTCTAGTTTTAAATCAAAGAGATGCTCTGCCACGACTCCTGTCAAGAGTTCCAAGGATGCTGAAGAAGACAAGCCAGCACCATTTGGGATATTCCCATAAACATAAAAATCAAACCCTTTGTCAATGACGTGCCCAGCTTTTTGCAAGAAATGGAGAACCCCTTTTGGATAGTTGGTCCAGCTGTGCTCTTTTTCAAACTTGAGGTCAGCAAGAGGAACTTCGATAATACCCTTGTCCTCAAAGTTGGCTGAGTAGAAACGCAAAACTTGGTCGTCACGCTTGCGAGCTGCACCGTATGTTCCCAAAGAAATAGCAGCTGGAAAAACGTGTCCACCGTTGTAGTCTGTATGTTCACCAATCAGATTGATACGACCTGGTGAAAAGAAAGTTTGGTCTGCTTCTTGACCAAAAACGGCAAGAAAGTCTTTGCGAAGGGCTTCAGCAGTAAGATGTTGTGTCATATAAATTCTCCTTTGACTATCCGTTAAGTCGCCTTAACGTGTAATCGTTTTCTTCTATTGTATCCAAGGCTTTTGCTAAGGTCAATCCTTTTTACTAAAGTTTTACTAAACAATCGGTAAAAAGAAGAAAAATATGATATACTAACCTAAAAGAAGGAGAATTTATGGCTACCTTAAAAGACATTGCACAGCTAGCCTCTGTCTCTATCGCGACCGTATCTCGTGTCCTCAATCGCGACCAGAGCCTATCTGTTACAGAAGAAACCAGACACCGTATTTTAACCGTCGCTGAAGAGCTGGGCTATACTAAGCACCTCAAGACAGGCGAATCCCACAAACCCAAGCAAAAGATTGCCATTATCCAATGGGTCAGCGAACAAGGGGAGTTGGACGATCTCTACTACTATCAGATTCGTCTCGGTATTGAAAAAAGAGCCCAAGAGTTGGACTATGATATCTTGCGCTATTTTAACGATCATCCCTTTACATTGAGCGAGGAAGTGATTGGGATACTTTGCATCGGAAAGTTCAGCCGATCACAGATCTCTGCCTTTGAAGAATACCAAAAACCCTTGGTCTTTTTAGATAGCGATACACTTTCATTCGGACATACCTGTATTATCACTGACTTTTACACTGCTGTAAAACAAGTTGTAGACCATTTTCTCAGTCAGGGGCTGGATCGGATTGGCATTCTAACAGGACTTGAGGAAACAACTGACCAAGAAGAAACCATCCAAGATAAGCGACTAGAAAATTTCAAAGATATTACCCAAGCAAATGGAATCTACCATGAAGAACTGGTCTTTCAGGGGAGCTTTACTGCCCAGTCTGGCTATGACTTGATGAAGGAGGCCATTCACAAGCTAGGAGAACAACTCCCACCAGCCTTTTTCGCTGCTAGCGATAGTTTAGCCATCGGCGCCCTCCGTGCCCTCCAAGAAGCTGGAATCAGCCTACCAGATCGCGTCAGCCTCGTTTCTTTCAACGATACCAGCCTGACCAAGCAGGTCTATCCTCCCCTATCGAGCATCACCGTCTATACCGAAGAAATGGGCCGAGCAGGGATGGATATTCTTAATAAAGAAGTTCTCCACGGTCGCAAAATTCCTAGTCTGACCATGCTGGGAACTAGACTGACTCTGAGGGAAAGTACGAGGAATGAATAGAAAAAGTGAATAAAGAAATATTCCTTTATCCACCTTTTTGGGATTTAATTGTTATTCGCTACGAAGCGATTCGACTGGGTCTTTCTTAGCAGCGATGCGTGAAGGGATTAGACCGGCTAACATGGTGAGGACAATCGAAATACCGATAAGGATTAGAGCTACTTCTTTTGGTAATTGCGCTACATTTTCCACATTTGTCATTTTCGCAACAATCGCATTGATTGGGAATGTCGCAAGGAGGGTAATCACGATACCGAGCACCCCAGAGATAAATCCTTCGATGGCTGTTTCAGCAGTGAAGATACGACGAATATCTTTCTTCGAAGCCCCCATTGCACGTAGGATTCCGATTTCTTTTGTACGTTCGAGAACTGAAATGTACGTGATAATCGAAATCATTATAGAAGATACAATGAGTGAGATGGCTACAAAGCCAACGAGTACTGTTGTCACTACACCAACCAATGTCGTAATTGAAGACATGATAGTTTGGATATCATCTGAATAAGCGAGTACCTTATCGTCTTCTCCAGCTTCTTTTTTCACCGTGTTATAGGCGTTTATGAATTCTTTTAAGTCTTGTTTTTGTTGGAACGAAGAGGTGTAGAGCTCAATGGCAGCTGGTTTGGATTTGTTGATGACGCCCATTTTTGCGAGGTTTTCCTCGTAAGTTGAAGCCGAATTGTCGTTATATTGTTGGATATACTGCGCCTGTTCTTCAGGCGTCATTTTAGCCAACTGAATTTTTTCTTCTTCGGTTAAATTCTCCGAGCTGAATGGTTTAGGATCTTTGGCAAAGTCTTTATCCGTAAATACATTTAGATTTTGATTGGCTTCCTGTTCCTTAACGATATCACTATTTTGAATGTGTTCGGAAGTGTAATCAATAAGGGCGCTTGTGTAGGCGATTCCTCCTGAAGGAGCATTCACTCCTGAACTTGTGCCGTCTTTTTGGCGAAGGACACCCACAATTTTAAGTTCTAGCCCATTCTCGATTTGAGTTTTCATATAAGAAGCATTATCAATCTTATTGACCCATAAGTTATTTTCTTTCACAAAACGGTTTGTATTAACAACTGCTTTGAAAGTTTTTCCGATAAAATCACTATATTGATACGTTTGAGAAGAGAGTTCGTCGAGCTTCTTCGTATCGTTCAATTCACTGGGATCTTTGATACGCAAACTATAGAGCAACAAGTCGCTAATTTGATTGTTTTCATCTACGATAAGGACGAGCTCGGACTTATCTTGTGGGAAGCGTCCTTCCAACACGTCGTACTTGCTTTCTAGCATTGAAGAATCACTAGAAAGTTCACTCCAGTAGTTTAGGTTTTGTAAGTATCCCTTCATCGTTTGGTTCGCTGTTTCTACTTCATCAGCTAAGGTTGAAGGCAGAATACTTTTGGGTCCGTTGGAAATATCACTTGCATAGATAAACGGTTGTAAATTGTATCGGTAACGAATGTCTTTTGTGAGAGATCCGACCTTCGAAGCGTGTTCCTCCAAGTAAGTCTTGAAGGATGCTAAGTCGTTCTTTCCGATCTGTTTTTTCAATAAATTCGTTAAAATCGTATTGATACCCAGCTCATGATTATCCTTGTAAGGCTTCTCACTCAAATCTGGAGAGGTTGCCAACAAGTTGCTCTGGTTCTGCTCGCTAATCGTCAGTGGGAGAGAGACGAGAGTATCTTCCTGCACCTTTTTAACGTAGTCACTCACACCATTGGAAAGGGCTAAGATAAGAGCAATCCCGATAATCCCGATAGAACCCGCAAAAGCTGTTAGTAAGGTACGACCTTTCTTCGTCAATAGGTTATTAAAGGAAAGTACAAGAGCGGTTATAAAGCTCATCTTCGTCTTCGTGAACTGGATGTCGACTTGCTTTGTCTCCTCTGTTGGTTTGCATGGGTTTGAGTCGCTCAAGATGTTTCCATCTAATACTTGTACGATACGTGTGGAGTACTTCTGTGCCAGCTCTGGGTTATGCGTCACCATGATAACCAAACGTTCCTTGGCGATGTCTTTTAATAAATCCATGATTTGAACAGAAGTCTCAGAATCGAGCGCTCCTGTCGGTTCGTCGGCTAAAACGACTTTTGGATCATTAACAAGAGCACGCGCAATCGCGATTCGTTGCATTTGTCCCCCAGACATTTGACTTGGTTTCTTGTATAAATGGTCTTTTAGGCCTACGCGTTCGAGCACTTCGATAGCACGTTTCTTACGTTCTGTTTTTGAAACGCCCGAAAGAGTCATTGCAATTTCTACGTTAGAGAGTGCAGTTTGGTGCCCGATGAGATTATAAGACTGAAAGACGAAACCGATGGTGTGGTTTCTGTAGCTATCCCAATCGCGGTCTTTAAATTGCTTTGTTGATTTTCCTTGGATGAGTAAATCACCAGATGTGTATTGGTCGAGTCCCCCGATGATATTTAATAGGGTGGTTTTCCCAGAACCCGACTGCCCGAGAATGGAGACAAACTCATTCTCACGGAAGCGAATCGAGATATCCTTTAGCGCGTGGAACTCTTGATCGCCCGTATGATAGACTTTTGAAATGTGTTGTAGCTGTAACATCGCCTATCTCCTTTCAGTGATATATGTAGTCTATCACAATTTCATAGTGGAGTAAATATGTTACATTTACAATTCATCAAAAATAATCAACAAACAGAAAATCGACTTTTTATGAATGATGATGTCCATGACTTTGACTGGCTTCCAGCTCCTCAATTTTTCGCTTATGGGTTTGGTGACTTGCTAGGTTTGCATCAACTTCAATGGTGACATTTTGAAAGCCATAATCTTTAAGTAAATTACGAATGGATTCTTTACAATACTCTATATGTTCAATCTCTTCTAGGCAAACATGAACAATGGCATTTTTTTCCAAACCATCCATAGTCCAGAGATTGAGCTGATTAACACTGACCACATGGTCCAATTGCTCCAAGTCATTCTTCACTTGTTTGATATCTACCCCTTCAGGCACAGCATCTAGGAAAATTTTTAGGGCGCTCCAAAAGCGAGGAAGGGCTTTTGTTAGAATGAAGATGGAAATGACAAGAGATAAGAGCGGATCGAGGATATACCAATCTGTATACCGGAGGATAATCGCCATTAGAATGACAGCCAACCAACCAAGAGTGTCTTCCAAAAAATGCAGACTCAGAATTGACTCGTTCTTTGTCTTTCCCTTACGAACTACTAGACTAGCTAGCACATTGATACTTACTGCAATGATTCCTAGCCAGAGGACGCCTTCCTCATTGACAGGTTGAGGGTGAACTATCTTTGTGATATTTTCCAATATCACTAGGACAGATCCTATCATAAGAATCACAGCCGTTAGGATGGCGCCTAGCAGACTGAAGCGTTTATAACCAAGAGTATAACGTTTGTCTTCCTGACGATTGGAAATAGTTTCCAAACAAGCTGATAAACCTATGGCAAGAGCATCGCCCAAATCATGAACCGCATCCGCTAATACAGCACTTGAATTGAAGATGCCCCCAAAAATAAATTCGACAACAGAAAATGATAGATTCAAGAAAAAGGCTAGCCAGATAGATGTTTTAGAACTCATTTCTCTCCCTCCTTTGGTATAATAGGTATATATACTTCTTTCATTTGTATTATCTAATAAAATCCAAAGAAAGGATAGAAGCAAACTGTCAGCCTTGTTCAGTTCTGAATAGTTTGCCTCAAGTGTCTATATGCAAAAAAGAGATCGTCGGGTTAGTAAGACGAAAAAAGCTATTTATCAAGCTTTTTTACAAGTTTTGAACGACAAGGGCTATGATGCCACTACTGTCCAAGATATCATTGACTTGGCAGATGTTGGGCGCTCGACCTTTTACTGTCACTACGATAGCAAGGAGCTGCTTTTAGATGAACTCTGTCGCTACCTCTTTCATCATCTCTTTGAAAGGGAAGAACACTTAACTACAGAAGGCTACCTCGCACATATCTTTTTACATTTTCAAAAAAATCAAGACCATGTCACCAGTCTTCTTTTTTCAAAAAACGACTACTTTCTCCGCCAACTACACAAGGAACTCGAACACCATGTTTACCCCATGGTAGCGGAGGACTTGCAAGAGGCCTATCCAAACATTCCGGCTTCCTACCTCAAACATTTTGTAGTAACCAATTTTATCGAAACACTAACCTGGTGGCTAAAAAAAGGAAAATCTTATACAGAAGACCAAGTAGTGAGATTTTACTTAGATGTGATTGAGATGACTTCTACAAAATCACTCGAAATTTAATCCTGTCACGAAGAAAGGAATCAACCATGTTAAATTCTATTATCCTAGGAATACTGACGATTGTATTAGCTCTCGGTTTTTCACTTCTCCATCTCGCAGCTGCTTTCGCAGCCATGAAAGAAAAAAATTACTGTCGGGGAAATATGTGTATCTTGGTAGGGAGCTGTCTCACCTCACTAGCTCTTGCTATCTTTTTCTTTATCCCGCTTGCAACTGTCGTCTTATGGATAGTGGGCTCTAGCATCATCTGCTACGGTGCTTACTGGAATGGGCAACAGCAAGAAAGTCAACATATATCGCACCACATTATAAGGGGCACACTAGCGGCTTTGATTGCGCTCTTGTTTATCTTACTCTAACATTAAAAATCCCATCTCGAATTATAGACGAGATGGGATTTTGTCTGTTGAAGAAAGTGGCTAGTGGCTGCCCCTGACTTTCCTCTTCATTTATTTCTTCAACAAACCTTGTTCTTGTAGAAATTCTTTGGCTACTTGTTCTGCTGACTTGCCTTCAACACCGACTTGGTAGTTGAGCTGGCTCATCTGGCTTTCAGTAATTTTACCAGCCAATTTATTGAGAACCGTCTCCAACTCAGGATGTTTCTTGAGAAGAGCTTCTTTCATTAGTGGAGCCCCTTGATAAGGTGGGAAGAGTTGTTTGTCATCCTCCAAGACCTGCAAATCATAACGCGCCAATTCCGCATCGGTCGAATAGGCGTCCGTGATTTGAATATCACCTGACTGAATAGCCTGATAACGAAGGGCTGGCTCCATGGTCGCTACATTGAGATTGAGACCATACATTGATTGCAAGCCCTTATTTCCATCTTCACGGTCATTAAACTCCAGAGTAAAGCCTGCCTTCAACTGCCCTTCCACTTTTTTCAAGTCCGAAATGGTCTTCAAGCCATATTCTTGAGCAATCTTTTTCGGAACAGCTACAGCGTAGGTGTTTTGATAAGACATAGGTTTGAGATAGGCCAGATGATCCTGTTTGGCAATGCCATCACGCGCCACCTGATAAACCTGCTCTGGCTCATGACCTACTTTAGGTGCTGGTTGAAGCAAACTTTCAGTCACCGTACCAGTAAATTCAGGATAGATATCAATATCCCCTTTTTTCAGAGCTTCATAGAGGAAGCTTGTTTTCCCAAAATTCGGCTTAACAGTCGCAGTCATACTGGTATTTTCTTCAATCAACAATTTATACATATTAGCCAAAATTTCGGGTTCTGGTCCCAATTTCCCAGCAATCACCAAGTTTTCTTTCTCTTTTTGAGCCAAAAGGGCTGGACTATAAGACAGACCGAGCAATATGGTCACCAAGGCAAAACCAGAGAAAATCGTCCGCAATTTTGCTTTTTCCATCACTTTTAGTAGGAAGTTAAAGGCAATGGCCAGCACTGCAGAAGAAAGGGCCCCAATCAAAATCAGACTAGTATTATTGCGGTCAATTCCCAAAAGGATAAAAGAACCCAGTCCCCCTGCCCCAATCAAGGCAGCCAAGGTTGCCGTACCGATAATCAAAACCGCTGCCGTCCGAATACCAGACATTATGACAGGCATAGCAAGTGGAATTTCAAACTTCTTGAGTCGCTCCCATCTATTCATCCCAAAGGCAATTCCAGCCTCTTGTAGACTTGGATCAATTCCCTTCAGCCCAGTGATAGTATTTTGCAAAATCGGGAAAATCGCATAAATCACCAGAGCTGTCAAGGCCGGTAAGGTCCCAATTCCCATCAAGGGTATAAAGAGTCCTAACAAGGCTAGAGACGGGATAGTCTGGAAAATCCCTGCAATCTGTAAAACCCAGTCCGCCATCTTTTCATGATAACGAAGAAATACCGCTAAGGGGACTGCAATAAAAATAGCTAGTAACAAGGTCAAAAGTGACAACTGCAAATGTTGAGATAGAGCTGTTACCCAATCACCAAAACGCTCCTGAAAAGTTGATATCAAATTAGTCATGAACACTACCTCCAAACAAGTCTGCTACAAAGTCTGTTGCAGGAGCCTTTAAAATCGTCTCAGGATTCGCCACCTGACGAATCTCTCCATCCTGCAAGACAGCAATACGGTCCGCCAATTTCAAAGCTTCATCCGTATCATGGGTCACAAAAATCGTTGTCATCCCAAACTCTTTATGCAATTCTTTCGTCAGAACCTGCAACTGTTTTCTCGAAATAGCATCCAAGGCCGAAAAGGGCTCATCCATGAGGAGAATCTTAGGCTGACCAATCATAGCACGGACAATGCCGACCCGTTGCTGTTCTCCACCAGATAGTTCACTAGGTAAGCGATGCCCATACTCAGCTACTGGTAAACCAACCTTAGCTAAAAGCTCTTCTGTTTTCTTCGCAATTTCTTCCTTAGTCCAGCCCTTCATCTCCGGAATGAGAGCAATATTTTCCGCAACCGTTAGATTGGGAAACAGAGCAATGGCCTGTAAAACATAACCAGTAGAAAGACGAAGTTCACGCTCATCATAGTCTTTGATGCGCTTGCCATCCATATAAATATTTCCATCAGTCGGTTCTAAGAGACGGTTAATCATCTTGATCATGGTCGTCTTACCGGACCCAGAAGGCCCAACTAAAACCATAAATTCCCCATTCTCAATCCGTAAATTGACATCTCTCAAGACATCTTTTTCTGTATAGCGTAGCGCCACATTTTTGTATTCAATCATTCTCAGTCCTCATTTTAAAACTTTCCTCGGTTGATCAAGTTACCAAACTTTTAATAACTAATTTACCCCATTCTAAACCTCATTTTCCTTCTCTTTCAGATTGTCCAAAATGCGTTCCTGATAACTTTCAAACTGGCGAATTTCTTCCTCTGAGAAGCCTTTATAAAAAATCGCATCTAATTTTTGACTGACACGACTGCCAACTTCTTTCTGAGACCAACCACGCTCCGTCAACTTGACATATTTTTTTCTCTTATCTATTCCACAGGGGCTGATGATGACCAGGTTTTGCTCTTCAAGTTTCTTAATCATGCTTGTTAGTGTATTGTTGGCAAGACCAGTCGCCAGCGCAATATCTGTGGCCGTAGCGCATCCTGTCTCACTATTCCATAAAACAGTGAGAATCTTGCCCTGTTCACTCCGATAAAGGGCTTCAGGATCCTGATTCAGTAACTTTTGAAAAATCCGCCCATTCAACAAACGAATATGATGGGCTACTAAATGACTATCTTTCATGACTTCTCCAATTTATTTCTATATCGAATTATATTCCATTGTAATACTTATCATTCCATCTGTCAACTATTTCGATTTAGAAATAATTTCCACCAAACAAAAAAAGACCTCCTACCTAAAGTAGAAGATCTCTAATCTTGATCAACTTAATCTGTCATTTCGGATACCAGTGTTCGATGTTCCAGTGGTAGACTGCACATAACCAGCAAGAAGATGAATCCTGACTGAACCCAGAAGAGAGCCAAGTCAAAAATCCCATGTACAGCGACTACTGTAAGGAAAGAGAGATAAAGACCGATAATTGGTCGTTTACCAGACTCCTGACTCATATCCATCATCATGTGAACCGGGATAACCGAAGAAATGGATAGGAGAATGGTTCCAATCAAACCATAACTCAAAATAGTATCAATGTAAAGACTATGCGCGTGTTCGTGGTAGGGTGCATGGATTCTCGGATAGGAATTCATATAGGTCAGTGGACCCTCACCCCAGATCGGATTTTGTTTAAACAAAGTCATACCCGCATTCCAGATTGAAACACGCTCCTCCATTGAAGAATCTAGTGTTCCCATACGGACACCCAAATCGCTTGAGAAGAGGAAACAAAGGCCAATCCCGAAAACTCCAATACTGAGCCAGAAGGCACGCCAGTTTTTAATGGTTGTAAAGAGATAAATGATGGCACCAGCGATGATGGCAGGAAATGCTGTTCTATTTTGTGTAAAATTCAAACCAAATAGATTCACAAAACCTGCTAGCACACAAAAGACTTTCAACCATCTTAGCTTCGTCGTTGTAAAGAGATAAAAGGCAATCATGATACAGAAGCAACAAATGATCCCATAGTAGTTCGGATTAAAGAAGGTCACCTCTGCACGATTCTGGTGCCATACTTGCATATTGGGCGAAAGAAAGGCATAATTAAATTTCTTTACAATTTGGAAATGCTCCAAAGTAGCAAAAACAGCAGAGAGCACACTACCAAACAAGATTGTCTGCAGAATCAGTCGAAAGAAAGCATGCGTCAGACGTTTCTGGTAGAAGCTAAAGAAAATGAGGAAGAGAAACATCAGTAAAGATGCAACCAATCCAAGCCAGTTCTTGGCGACGATGGAGATGATACTACTGTAGGCAATAAAAAAGAGAAGTACAGGATGTTTTGCCAATCCTTTGATAATTCCCTTCATCTCCCCAGTAACAAGTAAACCTATCAAATATAAAGCAAAGAGCGCTAAGAATAAATAAAAAGGTAAAAAGATACTTATGATCATCAGATACAAAAAGAAATCTTTTTTCGAAAGCCCTCTTATCTTATCCAGTAATCCAATTGATTTCAAAACGGATCCTTTCTGTTCTGGATTTCTCCAGAAGATAAATGCTAAACTATCTTTTAATTTTACCATTTTTTCCGTCATTTGGGAACAATGAACACGTTTTCGCCACAAAAAAACTCTGTTATTGATATGGTACTAAAACCGAATTTCTCTGCCGTTTTCCACTACTTGATAGGTCTGACTTTGCAGATCAATTTCTGCTACTGCTGTTACGGACTTGTCTTTATTTTGGCGTTTGATTACAATGCTATGAGCTGTTGGTGTTTCTATCTCAATAGTCCCTTCTAGGTCAAAGGCCTCTGATCGATTACGGAAAGAAAATAGATTGAGAAGAGACTTCACCACAGGACGTTGAACTTCTTCTGCTATTTCCTCATTGCTATAGTAATGACGATTAATATTTCGACCTTCTTTGGTTTCTTCTAATAATTTCAAGTCATTTTTTCCTGCTAATAGACCCACATAGTAAACCTGAGGAATGCCTGGAGCAAAAGCTTGAATCAGACGAGCGAGGAAGTACTTGACATCATCATCTCCAAGCGCAGAATAATAGGTTGAATTGATTTGGTAGATATCTAGATTGTTATACTCCGCACTAGAGTACTTCCGTTTGACATTCGCTCCAACCTTATAGAGCTCATTTGAAGCATAATCAATTTCATCATCAGTCAGGATATCCTTGACATCCACCACTCCAATCCCATCATGGGTATCTAGTGTCGTAAATTGCTTCATCGGGCTCATCTTTAACCACTTAGCCAAACGCTCTGTTCTAGAACTGTAAAGAGTATAAAGGGTCACCATTGGAAGAGCAAAATCATAAACATAGTAATCATGGTCCGCTATTTTAAACTGAATCGAATAATGCTCATGAATCTCAGGTAAGAGCTCTGTCCCATACTCAGCAGCGATATCTCGAACTTTGTCCAATAAATTCCAAATATCTGGTTCCACAAAGAAATCATTGGTATCCAATTTCTTCACTGCATAAGCAAAGGCATCTAGACGAATCAAATCACACCCGTTACTTGCTAGATGTTGAATTGTCTTACGGATAAATGCCATCGTTACTTCTTTGGTCACATCAAGATCAATCTGCTCCTCACCAAATGTATTCCATAAATGTTCTACTGAACCATCTGCAAAAATAATCTCTTGCTTTGGTGCACGATCCTTACGCTTGTAAATTAAATCTACATCAGCTTGTGTCGGACGATTTTCCGGCCAAAACTTGTCCCAGTTTAAAAAGAGATCTTTAAATTCACTAGCTTCATGTTTTTCTTGATAGTCCTTATAATACTTAGATTGACGAGAAATATGGTTAATCATAAAGTCAAACATAAGATAATATTTCTCACCTAAACGCTTAACATCCTCCCAATCACCAAAAGCTGGATCCACTTCGTCATAGTCAACAGGCGCAAATCCACGATCACCTGTTGACGGAAAAAATGGTAGAAGGTGAACTCCCCCAATAGCATCGCCAAAATGTTCTTCCAAATTCTCATACAAGTCTTTAAGGTTATTTCCAAGACTATCTGAGTAAGTAATCAACATAGTTTTATTTTGAATGATCATAGATGGTCTCCTTTTTCTGATGAAAGCCAAGTCTCATATGACCTGGCTTCGTAAATGAAAGATATTTTTAGATTTTTGTTCACATTGGACTCGTACTAAACTGCAAGCAACTAAGTACGACTTTCTTGTTTTCTACATAGAATTGTCAATAAGCTAAATCGTTCATCTGTGTATGGAATTATAGATTCCCTAAGCACTTCTTACTTCACTGCTCCGTTACTCATTCCTGAAATGATATGTTTTTGGAAGATGAGGTAGACAATGGTTATCGTTACAATTCCCACAATATAAGATGCAAAACTTGGGCCATAGTCATTGAAGTACTGACCTTGGTAGTTGTATTGGAAGAGAGGCAAAGTCCACATCTTGGAATCCTTATTCAGAATCAACAGTGGCAACATAAAGTCATTCCAGAACCATAGTGCATTGATAATCAAGGTTGTAGCATGCATGGGTTTCAGCATCGGAAAAATGATTCGACGATAAATTGTAAAACGATCAGCCCCATCGATTTCCGCAGCTTCATCCAAACTATCTGGTACACTGATTTTTATATAACCAACATACAAGAAGAGGGTCTGTGGAATAGCATAAGTTAGGTAGAGTATTACTAGCCCCCACATATTTGCTAGACCGAGTTTACTCATCATAACTGTGATGGGAATCATAATCACCTGAAATGGAACAAATATACCTAAAATCAAGAGCGAATACATAATTGCAAAGGCTTTTTTCTTGGACATATTTCGAGCAATGGAATAAGCTGCAGCTGGTATAAAGAAAGCTACTACAATCAATGATAACACCGTAATAACAGCTGAATTCCAGAAATAGCCTCCGATCCCATCCGAAACTAAGCGTTCGTAATTACTTAATGTAAAAGGGTTTGGCAAACTAAAGAAATGATTCATGATATCCTTGGTTGTCTTGAAGGAACTGAAAACCGTTACCAACAAAGGAACGAGTATAAGAATACCACCGACTATCAAGAGGACATATTTCCAAAACTGATTCAATTTTTCTTCTTTTTTCATGTGTAGGACTCCTCTATTAGATTTCAAATTTCTTAGATAGCTTGATTTGGATAAGAGAAACAATTCCAATAATTAAGAATAAGATCAAGGCAATTGCATTCGCATATCCATATTGATTACTCTTGAAAGCATAGTTGTAGACTAAAAGTCCAAGAGACGTTGTAGCATTATTTGGACCACCACTCGTCAAGGCAAAAATCTGGTCAAAGGCTGTCAAACCGGACTTAAGAGCCAGAATAAAAACCATAGAAATCGTTGGCAATAAATATGGCAATTCAATCTTCCAAAAGGTTTGTTTACTTGTTGCACCATCAATTGATGCAGCCTCTAAAATATCAGATGGAATACTCTGAAGACCAGCAAGAAAGAGAATAATTGGCATTGCTACTCCTTGCCATAGAAGAACAAAAATAGTTGCCACTACCGCTCCGACAGGTGTTCCTAATAGACTCTCTTGTAAAAAACCAATCCCTAAAATTCTTCCAATCGTTGGAAGACCATAGTTGAAAAATTGTTTAAAAATCAAGGAAACTGTCAAACCAGATAAAACAGCTGGGAAAAAGAACCAAGCTCTAAAGAAGGTCTGTCCTTTCATCTTAGAATTCAAGGCTCGTGCCACAACCATCCCAATCGTAATCTCTCCAATAATCAATGCCAGAGTTAAAATCAAAGTAAAAGCAATCGCTGTGAAGAATTTCCCATCAATCATAAGCAATTTGTAGTTATTCAAACCAACAAATTTATAATTATAGGTCAATCCAGTCCAGTTAGTCAAACTATAGAAAGCACCTTGTACCATTGGAAAGTAAAAGAAGATAGCTTGTAATGCAAGTGGGATGAGCAAAAAGGTCCAACCCCAGTATTTATTTAAAAATTTTCGAAAAGCCATATCATCTTAACTCCTATTCTAGTCCAAATCTGCCTTCATTGGATTAAAGAAAGCATTGAGATTGTTTGCCATATTTTTCAGATTTTTATCCATCAAGTATCCTGCACTTAGATTAAAAAAATCTTCTTCAGAATTCCAGTGTTGGCCCAACCAAACATAATGTTTGTCAGTAAATGCCAGTTTAGAAATCTCTGTAAGCGCTGAGTCTTCTTTTTCCTGTATGCCTTTTACAGCAACTGGTGATCCATCTACATCATAATATGACTGCATAGCTTTTGGACTAGTCATATAGCTGATAAATTCTTCGGTTTCTTTAGGATGTTTAGTAGTAGCCGAAGTTGATAATGCCATGTCCCCTGCACCAACAGTAACTTCTTTTCCTACTTCTTCTCCTGGGAAGGCAAACATCCCCACCTCAAATTTTGGATCCTGTTGATTAATTGCGGCTAATGCCCATGATCCTTGTGGCATCATCAAAGCTGTTTCACTCGAAAATGCTACCACCGCATCATTATAAGAAGCACCACGCCAACCATCTTGAGCATTATCTGCCAATAAATCGAGTCGTTCTGCATCGGCTTTTAAAATAGCATCATCTGCAGAGATAGCGTTTGGTTTTGAAAAGCGAAGGTAGTTATTAGCCGCATCTCCACTACCTGTAATAGTAATGAGAGAAAGTTGGTGGTAACCATTTAATGTCCAGCCTTCATTGCCTGCAACTGCAAATGGAGAATTCCCACTATCTTTTATCTTTTTAACAATCTCTTGAAACTCTTTAAAAGTCTTCGGTTCCTCAAGTCCTAATTCTTTAAACGTTGTTTTATTGTAATAGATTCCATAAAGGTTAGCCGTTAAAGGCACACTATAAACCTTGTTATTGATTGCATACTTTTCAGCATAGTCGTTCTTGATGTTCTCAAGATAAGATTTCCCCGTCATATCTGCAAAATAACCTGCTTTTGCCCACTCCTGAAAATCCATATTTTGAGGATAGATATTAATAATATCTGGAACATCTCCTGATAAAATCCGAGTCTTCAGAACAATTCCAGCTGCGGGAACAGTCGTCAGTTTTACATCAATAGTAGGGTGTTCCTTCTCAAAATCATCCACTATCCTTTGCAAGGTATCCGCCATCTCGGTCTTCTGGTTAAAAAACTCAATCGTTACCTTGCCATCAGTTGACTCCTCTTGGCTACTGCAAGCTGACAGTCCCAAAAGGCAGAGTCCTGTAGTAGCAATTAAGCTCATCTTTTTATACCATCTCATGATTTTATCTCCTTATCTTCTAATGAAATGTAACTGCCTACTGAGATAATCTCCCTGCAGAAGTTCCATTGTAATGCCCGCATACATGAGTTCTGCACCCGAGTAAACTACACCATTTTCCTGTAATTCATACCATCCCTCTTCATCCAAATCTTTTAACTTTAAAGTTGTTTCCATTGTTTCCACAACTGATAAGACTCGAACGTAGGTTACAATCGTTTGATTTTCATAGTTAAATTGTACAACTGCTTCATTGGATTCCGCATTGGGATTGATTAACCTATACTGTTTCCCCAACTGGACTACTGGCCGTAATTCCTTATACAAGTTCACCTGATTAGCAATCTCAGCCTTCTCTTCATCTGATAAACTTGTCAAATCAAGCTCATAACCCAGATTTCCCATCATTGCCACATGACCACGAGTTTCCAATGGTGTCATTCGTCCCATCTGATGATTTGGTACTGCTGACACATGAGCTCCCATGGAAATGGTTGGATAGAGATAGGATGATCCATACTGTATAGGTAAACGTGCTATAGCATCAGTATTATCACTAGCCCAGACTTGTGGGAAATAGCGCATCATGCCAAGATCATTTCGTCCACCACCACCAGAGCAGGACTCAAAGAGAATATGGCTGTGCTTCTCTGTTAGATAAGAAACAAGTTCATAAAGTCCCAGCATGTACTGATGAGACTGCATCTGTGTCTCTAGATAGTTTGAACCATTCCCCAGATTAGTGATATTGCGGTTCATATCCCATTTGATGTAGTCAATTTTATGATGAGAGAGGAGTTCATCTAAGACATTTTTCAAATATCCTACTACCTGGGGATTGGCAAGATTAAGTACTAATTGATTCCGAGAGTAAGTATGCTCATATCCTGGAACCTGAATGGCCCAGTCAGGATGTTTACGATACAAATCACTATCTACAGAAATCATTTCAGGTTCTAACCAAAGCCCAAACTGCAAACCTCTTTCATGGATAGCTGAAATCAGACTTTCTAGGCTTCCACCCAGTTTTTTCTCATTAACAACCCAATCACCTAAAGCCCGATTATCATCAAATCGATTGCCAAACCACCCATCATCTAATACAAAAAGTTCAATTCCAACTTTCTTAGCCTCATCTGCCAACTCTAACAGTTTTTCTCTCTGAAAGTCAAAGTAAGTTGCTTCCCAGTTATTGATTAGAATTGGACGTTCTTTTTTAGAAAACTGACTTGGCATAATGTGCTTAAGTACAAAATTTTGACTTTCATGGCTAATACCAGTTAATCCTTGATCTGAAAAGGTCACTAAAGCTACCGGTGTTTCAAAGTTTTCCTCAGGATTTAACTTCCAAGAAAAGTTTTCCGGGTTAATGCCAATAGCCACCCGAACTTCATTCAATTGATTCTTTTGAACAAAAGCTTCAAAGTTTCCACTATACAGTAGTTGCAGAGCACACACATTTCCAGCATCCTCTGTGACTCCTTGATCACATAATAGAAGAGCTGGTGTTTGAGCATGACCAGAAGCACCACGGTTCGAACTAATTGAAAAGATTCCTTGTTCTACCTGTTGACGTCGGACAGTCTTTTCACGAGCATAAGCACCCTGCAGAGTTACAATTTCGTAAGCTGCGGCAGGAAAATCAGCCATAAAAGAAAAGTCCTTGTGGATGACAACTTCCTGATTACTATTATTTTCCAATTTACTGTAGCTAGCAATTGTCGCATCATTATCAAAAGCAGTATAATACAAAGTCAGACTAAGTTGAGCCTTAGAATCTTCTAAAATCAAGGTAAGAGTCTCTGTATCGTCCATGCTATGTGGAGAAGGTAAACCCTGTGGACCATCCTGACCTTTTAAAATCTTTGCTTCTACAAATCGAAAGTCTGTTACTTCAGTTGCATCATGCTGAACCTGTAAGGTTGGTCTTCTAAAATCACCTAAGCCATGTTGTCCAAAAATCTGACGTTGCGTATCCAAACTAAAGATTCGATTAGTAGCTGTTGGATTACCTGAAAAAGCATGATCGCGTTCATAAACACTATTGGCACCATTATAGTTCTTAATAGTCTTTCCTAAATGTTTTAATAATAAGAACCCATCCCTATTTTCAATAATCAAACTTAGACCTTTACTCTCAACGTAAAATAGATTATTCTCTATTCGAACTCCCATATATTTCACCTCTTCGATTTCTTGATAAAATTTTATCACATAAAAGCGCTTTCTAAAATAGAGAAATGTCTACAAAGTATGGTAAAATGTTAGGTAGGAGGTGGCACATGCTCGTTTTTTCAGAATACCAGACTGGAACAATTGATCTTTCGCTTAGCTTTTACGGTTATGAAGAATGTACGCCTAACTACTCTTTTGGCCCAGCTATTCGAGATACCTATGTACTACATTACATTACTAAAGGAAAAGGTCAATTCCATTATAAGGGTAAAATTGTTGATTTAAAGGCAGGAGATTTCTTTTTGCTAAAACCAGACGAATTAACCTTTTATAAAGCAGATAGCCAGGATCCTTGGGCTTACTACTGGTTGGGGATTACTGGAGGGAGGGCACCTGACTATTTTGCTCTCTCTCAAATTTCTGACCAATCCTATCTCATCCAATCAGAAAGCTGTCATACACAGACAACTGCAAACCTCATCGATAGTATTGTCCATTTCGCTCAGATTACAAAATCGAATGAATTGGCTCAACTCCACATCATGGGACAACTCCATGAACTAATGTTTCATCTAGGAACTATTGCTCCCAATCAGAAAAAAGAGAATATTTCATCAACCCACCAACTCTATCTTGACTGCAAACGATTGATAGATAGTCACTACCCTCAATCACTCACAATTCAAGATTTAGCAAAAGAGCTATCGGTTCATAGAAGTTACTTAACTAGTGTGTTTAAAGAATTTCACCAACTCTCTCCAAAAGAATATTTGCTTTTCGTTCGAATGAATCGTGCGCAACAGTTACTAGAACATACCAACGAAACGATCAAAGTCATTGCATACTCCGTAGGGTTTTCAGATCCACTACATTTCTCAAAAGCCTACAAACAGTTTTTTCATAAAACACCGAGTCAAACTCGAAAAGAACTCTCTCACTCCCTCTTAGCTAGAAAGGAAAATCAATGAAATCACACCAACTAGTCTACCAAATATTAGCTAGAGAAAACGACTATGTTAGCGGAGAAAAAATTGCAGAAGAACTGTCGTTAAGTCGTACATCCATCTGGAAAGCAATCCAACGCCTCCAACAAGAAGGGCTCGTGATTGACAGTATTAAAAATAAAGGTTACAAACTTATTCAAGGCGATTTGATCCTACCTGATTTGATTCAAGAGAAAACCAACTTAATCATTCTCTACAAACCTGAAACAAAATCTACTCAAACAGATGCAAAAGAAGGTATTGAAGGTGGAAGCCAGGGAAATAGTCTCTATCTTTCCACATGTCAAACAGCAGGTCGTGGTCGCTTTCAACGCCCTTACTACTCTCCTGCTCAGGGAGGTATTTATATGTCATTACATATTCAACCAAATCTCGCCTATGACCAGCTTCCTGCCTACACATTACTTACAGCAGGTGCCATTTACAAAGCTATTAAAAACCTCACCTTGATTGACGTGGGTATCAAATGGGTAAATGATATCTACTTTAAAAATAAAAAAATAGCAGGTATCCTTACCGAAGCCATGACGTCCGTGGAAACAGGCCTAGTAACAGACGTCATTATCGGCGTTGGAATCAACTTTGCCATCAGCGATTTTCCAAAAGAGATAAAAGAAAAAGCTGGAAGTCTCTTTACACCACCAGCTCCTATCACACGAAACGAACTAATCTCAGAAATTTGGCGTTGTTTCTACCAAACAGCACCCGAAGAACTACTCTATCTTTATAAAGAACACTCTCTCGTTCTAGGAAGAGAGGTCAGTTTTATCCAAGATCAGACTGAAAAAAAAGGAGTTGCCAAAGACATCTCCGACAAAGGACAACTCCTTATCCAGCTTGATGACCAGACAGAAATCTGGCTCAATAGTGGTGAAATCTCACTCACTAGCTGGACTTAACAAACAGCACTATATGATGTCTAGAATCTCATCTAGCAAGCATATAGTGCTTTTTGAATGTAGAAAGTAACAGATATATAAATAACTGGCTTCCTATCAACACTTTACAGGTGAATAGCTTTCGAGGCATTCTTCTTATATGTCATGCTATGTGCCAAAGAAGCTCCATAGCAGTGATTTTCGTATCCAAGCATAACCAATGGCAGTGCAAAAACTTTAACAGCATACAAAAGCAGCCAAAACATAAAGACTTCAGCTTTTATATTCACCAAATTTTTACTAAACATCTCGTACAAGAACCATGCATTTAAAGCCATATTGAAGAGACTTGCTAACGTTGCTGAGACTATATTGGTTTTCAATTTTGGATGATAACATTTAGCCACATATAAAGCCAATATTGAAATATTATAAAGGCAAATCGGCTGATAATTTTCTCTATAAATAACCAGCGTCTTACGATTATAGAACGGGAAACCATGAGGTCCACGATGATATTCATTGATCCATACATGGCTAAGACCTTTAATCTCATCCCAAGCTATAAATAAATCAATTTTTCTTAGATAAATCCCAGTTTTATGGATTAAACACTTCCATTTGAACATGAAAGATAAAAGAAAAGTAAGGAGCAAAACCGCAACCGTAACAATCCTCAACTCCTCTTGCCCGATAATCAAGGATAGGTTAAAAAAGCGAATTTGCGCTTTTTTTGCATCTAAGATCATTGAAATCACAGTTAGAAATACTACAAAGATAAATAGTATAAATCTATAAAAAATACTATGAAATTTTACTCCATTTTTCATATTGATTATCCCCCAGCCACTTAAAGTCCCTAACCCTAGTATACCACTAAATCTAGTCTATTTATGATTTTTCTAGTATGAAAGTTACTGAAACAGCATTAGATAATAGAGCTCTATAATTCTGTAGTGAGTAAAACCACTATGGAGATTCTGTAGCCTAGAAAAAAGTCCCAAAAGATCTATAATGAAAAGCGACCAAACCATCATTAGAAAGAATCATATGGAACCATTACATTTTATCACAAACCTACTAGACATTAAAGACCCTAACATCAAGAGTGTAGATATTATCAATATGGATCCCCCACAAGGAAATCACTGAAGAAATATGAGTTTCAAAAACCGTCTAAGATTCCTTCCCCTGAAAAGACTGGCACGCCTACTAGAATTCTCCTTAAAAACGCCGTTTAAAGTGCTATCATTACTCAAAAACTAGTTGAAAAAACTTCTATGACCGATATCGCTCACCAGCTTTCCATTTCAACTTCAACCGTCATTCGGAAGCTCAATGACTTTAGTCGACTTCATAAGACTATGTCCTGAGACGAGTACGCCTTTAAAATGAGTTTTATCCGTACAAGGCTTTAAGAATCTCAATATCATCACTGTCCTTGAATGCAGAACACAAGCGATTATTCGAAATCGCTTTCTTCACTATGATGGAGCTGTCCAGGCTCTTGACCTGATTCATGAGGAAGTTATAGTCCATGACCGTACTGGTATGACTACTTCCTGAACAGCTCACCAAGTCTGAAATCTTGTTCTTGGTCGTCTTCAAGAGCTCAATCTCACTCTTCAAATCGTCCCGTGAACTCTTCAAATCACTATGTAATCGTGTAAACACCTGACCTGGTAGCTTTGTATGAAGATCACCATCAATTTGATAGTAGCCGTCCTTGTACAGTAGGAGATTGGTGCTTAATGTAAAAAACAGGAACTTGCTTACAACTGAAAGAGGATAAACAAGTTCCTTACATGCTATTTCAATGGTGATACATAATCATCTGGAAGTTTCCCTCTCCAGTCAATCCACATTTGCTCAGCAATTGGAATTAATCTTTCAAGTTCTTCATGAGTAAATAACTCTCTAGTTTCAGGTAAATCAATTAATGATGTAGGACTCTCTTCTATGAATCGTTTCTCACTAGCTTTCTTTTCTTCTTCCGTTGGTGGCCAACGATCGTTCTCCGCTTTAAAATCAATTTCACGTGCCGTCCTCCTGCCTAATAAATATTCGTTAAAATCAGAAGAATTAATTTCAAAGATACGACGAACTGAAGCTACTCCAAACTCTCCAAAAGTGTAGTATTTTCCTTCATGTGTTCGAAAATCATATCCCTTCGGTGACTCAATCTTATCAAAGGTATCAAATTCTTCCCATGTTATTTTAGTTAAACTCATTTTAATCTCCTCCTAATTTTCTAATTGTAAATTCTCCCCACGGAACTTCGTCAATGACTGCTTCTGGCATATTCCCTGGGAAAGTTTTTCCTCCTGGTTTCCAAAAACCATCAAAAGCAGAATCTTCATTTCCGCTTGGAATTCTTGGGTTTTAAACTGAAATAACAACGGAATTATACGAATCATTAATGCTCTTTTTCGAACCATAAAGTGTATAGCGGACTGATTTTCTCAAATAATTCCTTTTCGTATTGATATCTATTCTCTTGTACTTTCTCAACTATTTGACTAACTTTCTCAAATTCATTATTTTTAATCAATTTGTCAATTAAATCTACATCTTTTTCATCAATCTTTTGCGAGGAAACATTCTTAATGATTATCTTTAAAATTTGATAAGTCACCTCATTATCATCTAATTTAGAAATCTCGGATGTTATTTTTCCTCTCTCAGTAAAAACTAGATTATACCTTCCATTTCTATCCTCTATTATAGAAATTCCCTCCGGAAAGTAGGGAGGTTGTTCAGAAAAATGAATTCCAAATTCACCTAATTTTATGTTTCCAATTTTTGAAACTTCGGATTCAATTTTGTTTTTTAATTTTATTAGCATTTAATTATTCCTATTTCAATTTAAGTAGAAAATTCCCTTTTTCTAATTCATCAATTGTTAAATATGTATAATATTGAATTCCCATACCAGGTTCATCAAACCAAGGTGCAACTAATCCTTCTTTTGTTGGTATTTCTTTTAGAACAATGTAGTCTGAATTCGGTTGGAGTTTCATAAAAGGAGGTAAGGCTTTCTCACCAAATGTTGCTCCTTCAGGAGAGAAATACCTTCCTGTTGGATTAGAACCAATTCTGTTTATTCGAGTTCCAGGCAATATAACAGATTCTTTGTATTCGCCATTCAAAAATCCATGTTTATATATACTTCCATCAACTCTACCCATGGAACTCTCGGGACTTCCTGGATAAATTGTATCCCCTGTTAGCTGATTAAAATAATCTGGATTATCATATACATTTTTATTTTTAAGGTAAAATTCTGGCTCAGGTGGATATGACCAATTTCTTAATTTGACTCTATCGTATGGTTCGATACCTGCCTCCGCATATTTGTGCCATTGAAGATATCTCTGACGATCCATCGGTTCCATACTCATCAAGGTTTTCTGGAATTTCTCCTTCGCCAGATATTGGTCAAAGTTACTGGATTCCCTCGCAAGCCTACTTTCTTCCAAATTTTTCAGAATCTGCTCTCGGTTATACTTCGGTGCTTCGACATCTACTTTCACCTTATTGAGACTAAACTTGCTGGCTGCTGAAGCTGCCGCATAGCCTCCTACGATATTCCCGATAAAGTTTGCGGTTTGGGCATCTTCTTCACTACCACCTAGGAGCTTAGTCCCATGATAGGCAACCTGACCCGTTGTATAAGCACCGGCTTCCCCTATCGCAAACTGGGTCAAGCCTTTGACAACGCTTTGCGTATGCCCTATAGGAATCATGATGGCACTCGCCGTCACAAAGAGCCCACCAACCTGATGGTAAAGCTTGTCATTCCCCATGAAAAGCGTATCTCGGATAAAGTTTTTTGCCTTGGTATGGCCATCCCCTGCATTCCCAAGTTGGATATTATGAATCCCTTCCCCTGCATTAGAGGTCCCATAGGCAAACGTTCCAAGTCCAGCCGTTAAGCCAAATCCAAAAACCAAAGGTGTCGCAGACCCACAGGTCGCTACAATCGCGAGAACCCCAATCGCAGCTGTCAGTACACCAAGACCTAAGTCTATCCAACCCTTCTTGGCTCGATCCTCCGCAGCCAAGGCCTCAAAACGAGCCTTGTCCCGCTCCTGAGCGGCTTTCACTCGTTCAACGCGACTCTCCATCTGCTTGGTTGCCTGTTGGTAAGCTATCGCAAAACGTTGGACAGACTTGAGTTTCGCAAAATCTCCTGACTGATAAGTCCCTACCTTACGTGTCTTCCCTGCGTGCTCTGCTATCAAGGCCTTAGTCGCAGCTAAAAGTTCCTTAAAGGCAACCAAATCCTGACTCGCATGACTACTTTCATACTGGATGATGGAGCTGTCCAAGTTCTTGATCTGATTGAGCAGAAAGTTATAGTCCATGACTGTGCTGGTATGACTACTACCTTCGTAACTCACTAAGTCTGAAATCTTGTCCTTGGTCGCATTTAAGACCTCAATCTCACTCTTTAGATTGTCCCGTGAACTCTTTAAATCACTATGAAGGTTGGTAAACTCCTGACCTGGTAGCTTTGCATGATTGCTGGAATCAATTTGATAGTAGCCATCCTTGTAAAGCAAGAGGTTGGATGAGTAGTCATTCATCAAGTTGACCAGAGTTTGAAGGAGGGTTCCATGCACCTCTACTAGGTAGGTGCGCATACTCGAAATAGCCTGCCCTTGGAGGTTGGTGTTATTGATAAAATCCGTCATAGCGGTATTGAGATTATTTATGGCCTCTCCCCAAGCATTCATCGTCTTTTGACTTGAGCAGAGGTGATATCATCAAATGTTATCTTGTAACTCATAGAACCTCCCTGCTGCAAGCCAGAAAACATCGTTTGTCCCAATACTGTATCTGTACGAGCCAATTCTTTTCCTGTAGCTGCCATCAAGGCGATGTCCGCTCCCAATAAGGATGTATATCTCGTCATCAACTGACAGAGCTCATTGAATTGTTCCTGATACAAATCGAGCACCTTGGATTCCGATGTTGTTTTGAAGTTTGGCTTACTCACTCCAGCCAAACTAGCCTGAGCCTTAGTCAAACTACTGATGTGTGAGTTAAACAGAACCTCGGATAATTGAATCGTTCCATACATGACCTTACCCCTCCTTCGTATGTAGTAGCTTCTCGATGAAATTCCCCAGATTGTTAATCTGACTCTGACACCAGCCAATAATGCCGTTTTCTTCATTCTTTTGGTTCTCTAATCTAGTGATTTCATCACAGATGGCATCATAGAAGGTATTCATCTCCGTTTGGAAACTCGTGTAGTCACTGGAGAAGGTTTCCCACTGCTTGGTAAAATCATCCTTTTGTTTGCCTTGCCATTCAGGCTGAATATTTCGGTGCATAATAGGATACTTGATATTGTGAACATTCTGTTGGATTTCCCCTACAGACTTCTTGGCCGTGCGAAGACGTTCCAATTTTTCATCGATGGAAGTAATCCGGGATTGGGCGGAGGAGATGCTGGAGTAGTGAGCATTCACTCTACCTTGAAGATAATAGATTTGATCATAGTCTATTTCACCCATGTATTATCCTCCTAGTTCATTTGCTTCATTCAACTCAGCAACATTACCTTTAGGGATATCTGTTGTAGATACAACCGAAGCAATATGTTCTAGCATAAGCTCATTATCATCATCGGCATACCCCTCTTGAACAACCTTAAAAACATCTTCATGATTAAAGTAGATAAGACTATCTCCTACCATCCCTTCGGGATAGAGACAAGCTCCGTAATCAAAACGGTAGAGGTCTCCTTTGACGGGTGCTGCAATCACACGAGCAATGATGAGCATCTTTTTAGTACTTCCCTTTAAAACAATAACACTGCCTAGTGGTAATAACTTAGTATCTGACATAAATCCCCTCTCTAAATTTCTAATAATTGAATGGATTCATAGCGATCAGGATAAAGGATGTAACCCTGATTCGGTTTCAGTGCCGGCTCATTTGTGATGTAAGGATAGCGAGTATGATCTTGATCGCTGATGCGTACAATACTAGATTACTTAACTTCCTTTCTAGGAATCTTTAAATCTTCTTCCCATTTACTGTAGATATCCATAAAACGTTCTTCCTCCTCATCTGAATATCCTCTAAAAACAACTTTATCAATATTTTCATGTTGAAAAAAAATCGTTGATTCTGTTTGAAGACCAATTGGATACAGGACTCCCATATAGTCCGCAAATACTTGTTCTCCACTCTCTTGGTCCTCAAAAATTACACCACGTCCAACAATCACTAATTTCCGTGTTCCTTCTTCCAAATAGACAATACTCCCTAAAGGTAATAATTCATTTGATTTACTCATTTTCTAATAACCCCTTGTGTTTTTTTAAATATTTTTTTCCATACCACTCTTCTACAGTTTTCCCTTCCCATTCACGGTATTCTTCGGAATATTTCCATTTATAGTAAGCTTGAAGAAAATAAGGAAACATGAAATAAATTTCAAAAGCAGCAACTAAAATATTAAGAATCTGTATTGAAACCAAAATACCGAATCCTCCAATCAAATTATTCCTATTCTCCATTGAACTTGAGAAAAAGATACGAATGACTAGCCAAATTGCCACAACCAAACCACCATACTTAGCAAGTATACTAAACACCCTGCCGAAGAATCTATCACTAAAACTTTTCTTTAGAGTTGTCCCATATAACAATTTTCCTAATGACTCACACTTAGAAAGAATCATTGAAATAATTATTAATAATATCAATCCTACAAAAGTGAACATTCCCCAAAATCCAGTTACTGCATAAATTAAGTTTAGAGACAAAAGATTAAGTTCAACAAATAACCATATAATAAAGGTAACCATGAAATGAAATTGGCCCCTATAAAGCAAAATGAACTGCTGATTGAATCGCTTCCCTAGTATAATCAGTAAAAGCCATATTGCAAGTGCAATCCAAAATACCCAGTACGGAAGAAAATTAATGTCGGGTAAGGAGACTGTTAAATCTCTAGGATCAGAATGGTAAAATAAATAATCATTTAAAGCTACAATCAACCAATTGGGACCAATTATAAATAGGAAAGTCAGAATTACCAGCCAAACATATGATTTTTTTGTTCCTCTAAATTGCTCTTTTTTTAAAGCATCTTGGTAATTGTCCCGAGCAAATTTCCCTGAGACCCCATCATCTAATAAATTTAAACTCTCTTCAAAACTTGCTTTAAATAGTGACTTTTTTGTCATAAGTTTAATTCTCAATCTTCTTTTCTACTAATTCTGAGTGCTTTTTCAAGTATCTCTTTCCATACCATTCTTCCACTGATTTGCCTTCCCACTCGCGGTATTCTTCAGGGTATTTCCATTTGTAGTATCCTTCTAAAAAGAAAGGAAACTCCATAAATACAATCATAGCGATTAAAGCAATATTTAACAGAATCCAAAATATAAAGAGACCAAAACCAGTTATGGAAGATGAAAAATTAATAGAAAAAGCTTTGAAAATATAATTAACAATCACAGCCAAACCCAATATACCTGCTCCATAAATAGCAATACCTTTGGCAATTTTATCTTGTAAGGTAGGTTGCTTAACTTCTCCATACATTCGTTTTTTCAAACTTCTAAGCTCTGTTCTTAACATTGCATAAGTCAACAATACTAGAAGCCCCAAAAGTACTAAGATCCCCCATATTGATAACATAGGTAAAGAGATAGTTATTGCCAGCAAATTAAATTCAAACATAAACCATATCATAAAAGTTATAATATGAAAGCGATAGCGATAAGGGAGAATATAAGTCCGTTTAAAGAATTTGCCCACTAATACCATTAACAACCAAATTAATAAACAAATTAAATACACTTCAACTGTTAGTAAAGACTGCTGAGAAATAGGCAATCTCAAATCCTTAGGATCAGAATCATGTAAGGACATCGCAAAAACAAGTACCATGAAATTTATACCTATCGGAAATAATAAACTAAAAATTAGGGTTTGAACGCTAAACCAAAAAGAAGGGTTCCCTTTCTTAAAGACTTTCCCAAGTTTATTATAATAATCTTTCTTCTGATACTGTAAAAACCCATCATCTTCCAAATTTAAACTCTCTTCAAAACTTGCTTTAAAAATTGATTTCTTCATACTTTTCACCCAAATCCTAATGCCTTACCAATTCCACCAATTCCCTTAGAAACCGCACCTGCAAATCCTTCGATTCCTTTTCCAACATTATTGATAATATTTTTTGTTCCCTGCACTGGATCATCAAAAAATTTAGGCTCAAGCCACTTGATTCCTTGGATAGCCGCTCCAATGCCAGCTCCAATAAATGCTCCTGGGATACCACCTATCGCTCCTCCGATAGTTGCACCTTCTAGCGGGCCAACGCTAGATATAGCTGAAAGTGCACCTTTCCCAGCAGCTTTACCTATATTCTTCGTTTCAACAAACTCATTTACTCCACTTGAAACAGCCGTGATGCCTAGATCAGCAAAGGTAAATACTGTACCTAATTTCCCAAATAGTTTTGCTCCTTTTGAAAAATAGTTCATTCCTTTACCTATCAAACCAGTGACTTCACTTCCCTTTGTTATATAATCACCAAAACTACTTATCCCTGTAACTTTTTCCAAGCCTTTTCTAACTAGGGTTTCAACAGGAGTAGCTATATTCTCTGTATACTCAACTAACTTTGATAATATGATACTGTTTTTACCTAAGCCTTCATATTTAGCTAAGTGTTCCAGAATAAGATCAACCGCTTTATAGCCCTTGGCACCAGATTTCTCAACTGCATACAAAATCTCCCAAAAACCGTCTGATTTTAGAACAGATTCTGTAAATTTATTGGGCAATAAGCTTAAAACCTGACTTAAGCGCTTGGCTGCATCAGTATCCATGACCTCTTTAAATCGTTCATATAAATTTTCCTCACTGTTAATTATACGCTTCTCCCATTTCTCCTCCACTGTTTTTGCCCACTCCAGCTCTTTAGAACTTGGTATGACAAAAGTTTGACTGCTACTGTCCCATGACGTTCTAGTTTGTCTCAAGGCAGTATTAATAGCATTAGCTAATTGTGGTATATCTGAAAAAAATTTACTCGAGACAGCATTATATTCACGTAATTTTCTCAACTTATCTTCCAATTGACTTTTAACTCTGCGTTGCAGTATTTCTCCTGATCTAAGATTAGAAATATAAGGATAATTGGGAGTATCCTTACGATACTCTAAGTATATTAAATCAACATAGCGACCAATCAATCTATCTGCTCTATAAATCTTCTCTACTAGCTCACTTTCCCTTAAATCCATGCTATCAACATGGTTACGATATTCACTAGGAAGTTTTGCACAAGCTGATGTAATAGCTTCGTCCAATAAAATACATGCCTTCAGTAAGGGAATTAAAATTATTTGGCTATACCGTTTAGCAGAGTCGTATGTTTCCCCAGTTAAACTGGGACTCGCGAAAATAAATTGTTCTAAGGCAAACTGGAGTGACTGATACGAACTAATTCGATTCTTTAGAATTCCCTCAACACTACTAGTTTGAGCATCTGAAAATCCTAGATACATATCTATGCTCATGTTTATCTCCCTTCCTATGGCTTGAGTTCTTCATTAATTTCCTTTTCTTGATGAAGACGACGCTGTTCATGTAGAAGTTCCTCACGTTCTTGAATAAAAGACTTTTTTACCTTTTTATCAAGGTGATAATGTTCCTCTAGAAATTCTGTGAAAATTTTAGAATCAATTGATGAGGCAAAAACTTCTGTATTTTCTGTCAAAAATTGTGAGGAAGCCTTTGATAAGTCTTCATAAGTCTCCTGTTTTTGTATTTGATCTTTAAGATCTTGGGCATTTATTTCTAACTTATCTACCAAATTTTTTTTACGTCTTTTAAATTCATCTTGGCTCATTCAAACTAAATTCCTTACTACTTTCTAAATTACCTAGCTTTTGACCAAGGTTAAAGTCCATTGCTTGAAAAGTTTCCGAAACGTTTTGAAGATTCTGTGACATAGAAACTAAGGTATTGGCAACTTGGGTAGCTATTGATTGGGACAAATCAATAGCTGAAATAGCATCACTATTCCCTGAAAGAGTTGTTTTATCATCTTTTATTACTGTCCCTATACTTGATAAAGTGTGTACTCCTTGAATCAATGCTGTAGCATGTTGCTGAGCAGTAATCGTATCATTTTGTAAAATAACCATAAATCCCCTCTCTAAATTTCTAATAATTGAATCGATTCATAGCGATCAGGATAAAGGATGTAACCCTGGTTCGGTTTCAGTGCCGGCTCATTTGTGATGTAAGGATAGCGAGTATGATCTTGATCGCTAATACGTACACCAAGAAAGACTTGATCCACTAACTGATTCGCCAATTTTACAAAAGTGTCGTAATTGTTCGCTACTAGATCTTGGTAGGCGCCTATAAAGAGCAAGGTTACTCCATACTGAGTTCCTTCACTAAGGAGTTGCTTGAAGTCCAGTTCGCTCACTCCAGCCGCCATAGCCGTCGCAGCAAGATCTGGTATCAAAATTAACCATTTTGGATAGTCCTGATTTGGAGACGCAACCCGTTTCTTAAAGTCTTCTAATATCGTCTTCATGACATTATCAACCTCTAAAGAAGTATCAAAACGTTGAATCCCATCAAAGAACTGATTGTTAATGCGCTGACTAGGATCTAAAATAACAGTATTGTACTTACCTGATAAACGGTTTAGGTGATATTCTAGTAATTTATAGTAATTCGTTACAAAAGCAGGACTATTTGAAGCTACAAGCATCGGACGTTCAAAACTAAAGGATGCTGGGACAACTGCTTCTCTTTCAAGTCCCAAGATAAAGTCTTGACTGCTTTCTAAGATTTCTGCCATCACTTCTTTGGTTACCTTTTCTGGCAACATTGGGATGCCTGCAGGAAGTGGGCCATCGTATGCCACAGCCATTGCTTCTTGTTCTGCACGAACTTCTTTTATGTAGTCCGTATAATGTTCACTGCTGTATGGCAACATCACTTGGAATTGGACGATGTCATCAAATTTAGCTATGGCACGGCCTTTGATTTCATCGAGTGGAATATTGGAACGTCCTACTACACCTGACAAGTCACTGTTATCAAATAAGAAGAGCGAAATCTTGGTCTTAAAGTTGGATTGTAACTGTAAACGCATCGCATTGAGACGAGAAAGTGTCACGACTAGATAGATTCCTAGAGAAGCTCCATCTCGAGCAATGACATTTAAAGTATCATAAAAGGCATCTACGAATGGGGCATCCATCACACTATCAAAACCATCTATCTCGATGAAAATAGTTGGAAAACTCTCATCTGACAACTGATTATACTGCGTTAGATTTGTGGCTCTTGCTTGAGAAAGAGCACTTTTCCGAGTTTTTATCTCTCTATTCAAGAATCGAAGAGATTTCATGATTTTCTCAGTTTCATCCAAGGTGAAGTAATCTGCAATATGAGGAAAATCAGAAATAGAGATTAAGCCACTAGTGCCAAAGTCATAGAGGTAGAAATGAACTTGTTCTGGTGTGTGCTTACGAATCACATCCATCGCAAAATTCTGTAGAAAAGTGGACTTCCCAAATCCTGGACTAGAAACTAATAAAATATGGCCTCTTTGTTCCATATTGAAATAAAGGGGGGATTGTTCCTGTCTTTCAGGAATATCTTGATACCCAACTAAAATAGGTTGTATTTCCTCTGAACGCCCCCAATAATCCTTGAAGTTAGTCGATTGTGTATCTTTGGCATATATCCTTTCTTCAAGTGGTGGCAACCAAGGACTAGCTACCTGATGAATATGAAGGCCGTCAAATATTTCACGAGCTTTTTCTACAATGGCGTCCAATTCTGTTGGAACAGCCTTTGCTTCTTTTTTATTGACTAAACCACTCAAGTCTTTATTAATCGCATTGTATTGACCATTACTTGTAATCTCATACACAGTTGTATTTTTTTGAACATGATTTCGTCCTTCTGGATTATAATCCGCACCCGACCATGCACTCTGGAACAATTCATAGATTTCATTGTTTCCGACTTGAAGATAGGCTCTACCTGTCTGGGTGATTTCTGCAGCATCAGGTGTTTTGATTACTTCTCTAGAATCTGCAACATCCTGTACTTTAAGAGCTATTTTAAACTTCGAGTTTGACCAAATTTGATCATTAACAACCCCACTAGGTTTTTGGGTGGCTAAAATTAATTTAACTCCCAATGAACGACCAATACGTGCGGTAGATACCAATTCATCCATGAAGTCTGGTTGATTCGCCTTCAACTCTGCAAACTCATCACTAATGATTAATAGGTGTGGTAATGGTTCTTTGACCTTCCCTTCTTTGAAGAGTTTCATGTACTGGTTGATATGATTGACGTCATTTTCGGCAAAAATACGCTGACGCTTCTTAAGTTCAGCTTTGATAGATACCAGAGCTCGATTAGCCTGGTTGCCATCCAAGTTCGTAATCGTACCAACGACGTGAGGTAGGTCTGCAAAGAGATTGGCCATACCTCCACCTTTATAGTCAATCAAGAGGAAAGCAACCTCATACGGATGGTAGTTCACAGCTAAAGATAGAATGTAGGACTGAATAAGCTCAGACTTTCCTGATCCCGTAGTACCAGCAATCAATCCATGAGGTCCATGAGCCTTCTCATGAATGTTTAGATAAAGAATATCATCACGACCTCGTACTCCTAGAGGAACAGCCATTGTTTGGAAAGTCTCATTCTCTTGCCATCGTTTTAAAAGATCTAGTTCCTCTACTTTATTGACTCCATACATCTCTAGGAAGGTAATGCTATTCGGAATCGAATTACGTAAAGTCTGAACATGATGAATCCCCGCAAGATTTCTCGCAAAATTTTCCTTTTCCAATAAACTTACAGGAGGAAGAGGCGTAATTTCTTTATTTGTATAATTGCCATCCTGAAGTAATACGGTACCTTTTTTATCTCCTCGATAGTCAACAACTGTCTTAACGTGTTCTGGCAGACTTTCAAGCACTTCTTCTACGAAAACGTAATGAATCCCTAAATGAGATAAATCTTCATTGATGTATTCCATAATGTTGTGATCCAACATCAGGCTTAAATCTGTAATAAAGAGAATATAATGAGGGCTGTATTGCTTTTCTTTCCCTTTGTCCTGCTCACTATCTAACTTTCTGTCTTTAATAACTTGATAGAGCGACGTTAATAGTTGATCTCGAGTACGTTGATTGTAAACAAAGCCACGACTATTCAATGCTTTAATTTTCGTATGAGGTAACCATCGGCTCCAATTCCATAGTTCCAACTCTTCCTCTCGGAAAATTGGAATAAACTGTAAATCATGGTAACTTTGGAAAGTCGCTAATTGCATCATCATCTGTTGAACTTGTTCAATCACTATTTGACGTGTCCCTATATATCCTGTGGGACTCGTTAATGTATGAGTAATAGGAACCTGATCAGTCACACGATAGTAAGAAAGTAATTCTTGAATTTTTTGATTAGCAGTTACATTATATTTAGTCAATTCCGAATCAGAGTACTCAATGTAGAAACTGGAGCCAACTTCACCCAAACCTAAACGATAAGACAGAAAATCAAAGTGATAGAGTGTTTTTTCGTAAATACGTCTATCAGTTTTTTCGACCATCTCCAAAATTTGATCCATGTCAGGAAAGTGATACACCAAAGCCTCCACTTGTTCTTCACGTAAGGTAGCTAACTGTGAATATTTGGTTTCTAAATATTTCATATACTCATCAATTTTCTGTTCCTGAAGTTCTTTATGTGATTTTTTGTCAGAAAAATAAGTATGAATGGACGTACCAATAGTAATGACAGACATCCCCATCATCATAAACATCATTCCACCGCTACGTGAAAAGTAAACCGTCAGTAAGGTAAAAGCAATCATTGCTAACGGAGTAATAAGCAATTTTAGTAATGATTGTTTTTTACCTTCGTCCTCTGTTGGTGCCGGAGCAATTATTACTTTCTCTTCTGGCTCTCTTAAAATAATCCGAGGAGAGCGATGAAATTCTTTTGAACGATCTTCGACTGTTACCTCAGAAAAAGGCAATAAGCTCGTCTCAATAGAAAATAGTGAATGGAGCGATAGAATTTGTTTTTGAACAGATAAACCTAGACCCTGTTCAAAAACAATTTGATCCATATCTTGAATCTTTTGCTTTCCTGTTTTTCTTTCACCGTTAATATAATATGGACTAGCACTGTAAATCGTCTTATTTGTCCCATCAAGGGTCAAAATGATTTCTGTAGGAAAATCAACTAAGCGAATAGAGGCTTCTTCCTTATCTGATAAATAGAGTATTTTTTCGGGAAGAAGATAATACTCTGTATTGCCAATAACTAGTAGTGAAACAGCTGTCTTCTCATCTATAGAAATCAAGTGTTTCCCATAAGTATAAGTGTTTCCTAGCAGTTCAACTCCCGTTTCCTTGACTTCCAACATCATATTCTCAAGAATAGGAAGATAGATATTAGAATCTCCTGAAGGCCCTATTTGATAGGTATTTCCTGTATAGAGTGGATAAACATTTTCTTCAAAAATTAAATAATTCATACACCACTCCTATCTTGAATCTGTGGAGGTTGAGGTCGTGTTCGACTTGTTAGCTTCTGGTGTTAAGTAGTTTTTCTTCAACTCTTCCAACTTGCCTTTATAACTATTCAATTGCTCCGTACGTTGTTCTGATGTTAAATTAGGATTTCTCTGGACTTCATCAATCTTTTTAGTCATACCATACATTAATAACTGTGGATCATCTAGGTAACTTGCAATATCCATAGCTTCATCAATTTTCGACTGACCAATCAACACCCAATAGCGAAGGTAGTCTGTATTTGACTGAGTTGATATTTTGGATAACTCTGTCTTTTGTGCTTCAGTTAAAGGTTCAGTTTTAATTACTGAATAAGCCACCATATAGGCATCGTCCTGACTAAGTGATTTAGAATCCATATTTTTAACAGTAGAAACAACCGTTGAATAATCTTGATGGACAAAAGCTAGACGCAAATCAGAAATCATTTGTTGACTAGGCATGGCGAACAAGGTAAAGTAAAGGATTCCAATAATCGAAAGCGCTCCAATAATTGATGTTATTATGGTGGTCAACTTCAATCGTGAAACAAGTTTATTAGACACACGTGAAAAGTTTTCTTTATTTTGTTCCTTTTCTTTCAGATAATTTTCCACTAATAAAGATAGAATTTCATCCAAACTTTCTGCCTTCATGATAGTTTCACAAAATAGTTTTCCTTTGTAAAACGGTGACTGTCCCTCTATCAACTCTTCATAACTTACCTTTTTATCTAGTAGAGATACAATCATGGCTTTGAAGTTAACTGTAAACTCATCTAAACTTAATGCATCATATGGTGGTACTTGTCCTTTGACACCACGAAAAACAAATAGGGGATTCCCATTTCGTGAAAATACTAGATTATTGGGTGATAATTCATAAGTATAAATAGAATCCTTCAGCGAGTTAAATAATTGACCAATATTTATCAGATGACGCAATTTTTCTTCATCAATCATCGTAATCAACTTATCCCAAGAATAATATTCATCTGTCAAAAGACTTTCAATCGTTAATTTATCTTCCTCCTCAATTGCATTTTGAGCTACAAAATAAGGTTGTTCTGCCGTTAATAGAGCATATGCTATTTCACGATTTCCTTTGATATCTCCAATAACTAATTCATGTTTTTGAATTTCCATATTTTACTCCCTAATTATATTCTTTCTAATTTTAATAACACTCCGTCTTTTACTAATGTTAGACTACTAGTACTAGCAAGTATCTCTCCAGACTGTTGATTTCTTACACTTGGATTCAATGTCTTGACCTCTATGCCATAAGTATCGGATACGATTTGTATCAATTCTTTAATGGTTAACTCAATAGGAACTCTTAAATCTAATATTTTAGATAAAAAAGGTGAACAATCAAGACTAATATTAATGTACTCTTCCATAAAAACCTCCTAATCTTATACCATTATGTTTATTATATCACGCAAAACATGAATATTAAAGAGTTTTCTGCTTATAAAAAAAGGAGATACAGCTGTATCTCCTAAAATATTTTTCTATTGATTTTATTGTTTAAATGTATGTAATTTTTTATATATGAGTGAATAGATTGTAACAATTACCCCTAGTATAAACAATAAAATTGCTGTCCAAGAAACAGGAGAATTTACATTATTAAGTGAAACATTCTTTTTATCACTATGATTGACTTGAATTTGACTGGTAAATAAAGCAGATTGATAATCATTAACAACATTCTCTGATACTACCTTAGTGATAAATAAGTTTGTTTTAACTAATTGATACTTTTCTTCATCAACTTTTTTAGTAGTATCAATCAATTTATATGTCTCAGGACGAAATAACTTTGTTAAATTCCCTTCCTGTTCAAAGTACTGAATCTCTGTTTTCTTTGTATTTTTATCTAAAGAGGTGTCTATTTGCAAAGAGCCATCATTTGCAAAAGCGACACTCTCCCCTGTAAAAATTGAAAACAATAGAAAAATAAAGACAATAGCTTTTTTCATATTACTTGTTATCCTTAACTTGTCGATACAAGAAAACATTCCCAAGTCCTAAAGCAATCGTTAAAACTACAATTACAACTACTGACTGTACAACTCCACTTTGTTGATTAATAAACAATTTCACCACACCTTCTAGATAAGTCAAAGGAGAAAGTGTTGCTAAAATAGGAGCTGAGTTCACATAATATTCGTCAAATAATTGAGTCGCTGAGATGATGTAAAGTAGTATTAGACTTACACTTATCAAAAATCCTAAACTTTTTAGCTTATCAATAAGAATATTCAGACCATATGTCATCATTAGACTTACTAACATAAGAAGTACTATAAACCAACTCAATTGTGCTAGAGAGAAACCAAGTTTAATTCCAGAAACAGTCGCAATTATAAAACCAGCAACCACTGAAATAGCACTAAGGAAGAGCATAGGGCCAGAAGAATTTTTCCATGATAAACGATCTTTCAAACTCATTAATCTTTGTAATTCTTCTTTATCTGCATGTTGGAAAAGATAAGCAACAACTAAACTAACAAGATAGCTAATTAAGATAATAAGAAGCCCTGATCTCTCATCTTGACGATTAGACTGTGATTGAGCATTGGTAGCAGCCGACACTACATTACCAATTTTGGAAGCATCAACAGGATTAGACAAATATTCATAGACAGCTTCATTTTTGGTGTTACCTGTTCTAGTATTGCTCAAAACTGTAGAAAAGTTTTTAAGAAATTCTTCGTTTGATCCATATTCACTAGACATGATATTTTTCAACTCAGAGACACGACCACTCAATGATTCACCGTCTTTTTCCAAAGCATTAATATCATTCGCCAACTGATTAATAGTAGATTCTATCATCTCAGAAACAGCCTGATTTGCTTTTGTATTGTTCATCAACGTTGTACTAGCTGACATCAGTTTAATCAGGTCACTGTTCATATCCATACTAACTGTAACCATATCGGTATTATCTACTTTTTCTGTTTCAACAAAACTAGGTTTATCTTTAATCGTTTTATCCACTAATTTGCTCTGCTCAATCAACTGACTTAACTGTTTCATTAAATCTTTGGTTGTTGTTCTCAGCTGTTCAATATTAGATGTTAATTTCTCAGCGTTAGCTAATCGAGACTGAATATCCGTCAATTTTTTATCCGAAATCTTCAAATCTGATTTTAAAGCTTCAACTGTGGTCGCTTTGATTAGATTGGTCACAATAGTCTTGAGGTCATCATTATTTGCTAAAGCAGCAAGAGAACCTTCTGCTGGAATAAACATATGTTCTGAGTACGTATTTTTAGATAAATCTAAACCATAATACGCAGAGACAAGACCTGACAATTGTAGATATGCATCTACATCTTTATAAATAGCTTGAGTTAGTTTCGTAGGATTATATTCCCAGTTAGAAATAATGTCTTGCATCTCATAATGGCGATTCAAAACTTTTTTTTCTGTCTGATTTGTCTTGGTAGTTGTGATAGTCTTCGTTACAGTGATAATTTCTACTGGTTTTTTTTCTTCAGTAGTAAGGGCACTCGTTCCTGAAACGGTAGATGATGCTACAGGAGTAGATGGAGTGACAGGCGCTGCATGAGCTGTCTCTGTCACTGTTGTTTCCTCTACGTATGGAGCATCTTCCTTTACAACCTTCACATCCTCAGTCGTATCTAATTTATATTTCACAACCACAGGCGATAAGACGCTGATATCATTTTCATTCTTGATTCCTAGTGTATAAGAAATAGACAAGCCAGCAGAAGCTTCAATAGGAATATTAAGTTGATAGTTACCACCCCCAAGATCAGAAAATTCATAGTTTGATTCCTTAAGATAGTATCCACTTGGTACCATTAGAATTAATTTTGAAACTTTTCCTTCAAATGAAGGTAAAGTTAGCTCACGTCTTGTTGTACTCTTAGATTTTATATCATCCTTTAAATGAGAAAGTTCATTATTTTCAAGTGTTGTAGCTTGCAAAGTTGGTAATTCTTTCCCTGTCTTCTTACTATACCACTGTATAAAAGCACTAATATTTTTCAAATGTTGTTTATCAGTATCAGATAAGGAAAGGTTATTAATAGCTGCATCATCGTAATATACACTTGGCCACTTGCTCGTAATTTGATTTTGCATACTAGTATTCAACGACTTGATGTAACTACCGAGAGTTTTACTTGCTCCATCTACCACTGAAGAGTTTTTAGTTAAGGAAGACTCTACTGCTTCTCTAATCTTTGTATCATAATTAGATAAAGTATCATCAATATCCTTGTTATTATTCTTTAAAATATCAAGAAGATCTGCTATATCTTTATTATAGGAAGTTACTGTGTCAGAAGTTTCTTTCCAAATAGCGGGCTCTGATAAATTCTCAGTAATCTGAGTATTTATATCTGTTAATTTAGATAATTGTCCCTCAACTGACAATTTAGAAAAATCATTATCATAGTTTGACAAAGCCTGCTCTCTAGTATCCAAAGAACTTTGCCATTTTTTTTGTTGAGCTTTTATTTGTTCGATTGTTCCCTCGTATGTTTTATCAACAGAAATAATTGATTTAAAAGCATCATTACTATTTAATAAATCTTTGTTAAATGACGAATAAGTTGATAATAGATTATTGGGCGATGAACCTAAGCCATTAAATTGCTGGCTATATTGAGCAAGAGGATTTACCAAGTTATTATTAAAGGACGCTAGTGACTCTTGTTCATTTGCAACTACATCTGAGACCTGCCCTTGTGCAGTTCTTAAGTTTCCAATAATACTAGTAAAATAAATATTAATCAAGTCCTTATTAAAAAGCTCTTTAAAAGCAACTACAGCTTGTTCTGCCTGCTTAACAGTTAATTGATCACTTGACTGAATTTGATATTGAAACTTCGCCTGAACAGGTGATGTGGATTCGAGAGCTAAAGCTTCTTCTGAAAACTTACTTGGGAAGACTACCATCAACTGGTAGTTCTCATTTTTCAAACCACTTTCAGCAATTGATCGAGAAACCACTTCCACTTTGTAATTATTTTTAGAAATAAACGAATTTACTAAAGTATTAGCGATATTAATTGGCTGTCCATTATATACCTTGCCTGTATCCTCATTAACAACTGCAACTTTGATGGGAGCTTGTTGTACTGAAGACTCGGAATTCGTTCGACTGATAGGTGTTGGTTTTACAATAGCAAAGAAAGACACTAGCATTGTAACAAACAACAATAACAAGCCTAAACTAAATAAAACTTTCTTTTTCACATTTTCTCCTTAACTAGATATAGTAAAAAAGTTGAGGATTTCTCCTCAACCTCAACTTTAGATTATTGAAGACCAAAGTTTCTAGATAAATCTTGGTCATTTTGTTGCATCGCTTGAGCAGTCTTATCAAGTTGTGTATTGATTTGTTGCATCAAATCAGCAAAGTTTTCAACCTTTGGTTTCAATTCAAGGAATTGTTGATCAAAGCCTTGGAACGCAGCACCTTCCCACTCTGAACGCAAGGTGTCTTGCAAGCGTTGAAGATTGCTCAAAATAACTCTGATATCGTTTGCAGCTTTTCCATATTCACGTGCACGTGATTGGAGAGTCTCTGGAGATACACGAATTTGTCCTGACATATTTTCACTCCTACTATATTTTTTATTTTATTTTAACATTATTCAAACTTTAAGGCAAGTATTTTTATTTAAAAATGGTATTTTCAAAGCATATTATTTATGAAAATTATATAATAAAGTTAGCCACCCAAACTTCCTAAAAATGAGCTGATTCAACTAGCTTCTAGCTAGTCCTTGATTTCATTTGATAACAGCTTCAAGAGGGCCTGTTGTCAAACTACGGCTCTATAATATTTGTAGTGGGTAAATCCCCTATAGATATTATGGAGCCTATTTTTGTGTAGAAAAAAAGTCCCATAAGACCTATAATGAAAAGCGACCAAACCATCATTAGAAAGAATCTTATGGAACAATTACATTTTATCACAAAATTACTAGACATCAAAGACCCTAATATCCAATTTGTAGATGTTGTTAATAGGGATACACACAAGGAAATCATCGCTAAACTGGACTATGACGCCCCATCTCGCCCTGATCGCGGAAGCCAAATGAAGAAATATGACTTCCAAAAACCGTCTAAGATTCCTTACCTTAAAACGACTGGTATGCCTACTAGAATCCTCTTTAAAAAGCGTCGTTTTAAGTGCTATCATTGCTCGAAAATGATGGTAGCTGAGACTTCTCTAGTCAAGAAGAACCACCAAATTCCTCATATTATCAACCAAAAAATTGCTCAGAAGTTGATTGAAAAGACTTCTATGACCGATATTGCCCATCAACTGTCCATTTCAACTTCAACTGTCATTCGCAAGCTTAATAACTTCCGTTTTAAGCACGATTTTTCTCATCTTCCAGAGATTATGTCCTGGGATGAGTATGCCTTCACTAAGGGAAAGATGAGCTTCATTGCACAAGATTTTGACAATCTTAATATCATCACTGTTCTTGAGGGAAGAACACAAGCTATCATCCGAAATCACTTTCTGCGCTACGATCGAGCTGTTCGTTGTCAGGTGAGAATCATTACAATGGATATGTTTAGCCCTTACTATGACTTGGCTAAACAGCTTTTTCCATGTGCTAAAATCGTTCTAGATCGCTTTCACATTGTTCAACACTTAAGCCGTGCTATGAGCCGTGTGCGGGTCCAAATCATGAACCAATTCGATAGAAAATCCCATGAATACAAGGCTATCAAGCGCTACTGGAAGCTCATTCAACAAGATAGCCGTAAACTCAGCGATAAGAGATTTTATCGCCCTGCTTTTCGTATGCACTTAACGAATAGAGAAATTCTAGACAAGCTTTTGAGCTATTCAGAAGACTTAAAACACCACTATCATCTCTACCAACTCTTGCTTTTTCACTTTCAGAATAAGGAACCCGAGAAATTTTTCGGACTCATTGAGGACAATCTAAAGCTGGTTCATCCTCTTTTTCAGACTGTCTTTAAAACCTTCCTCAAAGATAAAGAGAAAATTGTCAACGCCCTTCAACTACCCTATTCTAACGCAAAATTAGAGGCGACTAATAATCTCATTAAACTCATCAAACGAAATACCTTTGGTTTTCGAAACTTTGAAAACTTCAAAAAAAGGATTTTCATCACTCTGAACATCAAAAAAGAAAGGACAAAATTTGTCCTTTCTCGATCTTAGCTGACTTCAACCCACTACAGTTGACAAAGAGCCAAAAAAAGGAGAGTACCAATGTGGCTCTCTCCAGAATATGACTTTTTACCAACCCACTAGAGTTGATAAAGATTCTCAAATTATATCACGGAGAATGGGGGATTCGAACCCCCGCGCCAGTTACCCGACCTAACGATTTAGCAAACCGTCCTCTTCAGCCTCTTGAGTAATTCTCCAAAATATTAATTAATAAGTATATACGAACCCCCCACACTCACGTCACAGCACTCTGTATACGGAGAATGGGGGATTCGAACCCCCGCGCCAGTTACCCGACCTAACGATTTAGCAAACCGTCCTCTTCAGCCTCTT